>NZ_WJWY01000003.1 GCF_010367435.1 Fusobacterium sp. IOR10 | reverse complement strand
AGCTAAAGATTTTACTGTTTCTCCTTTCAACCTTCTTTCATAAATTTCTATTTTTTGTTTATTTGTTAATTTGGACATAAGAAATGCACCCTCCATCTTATTTGTCTAAGATTTTGGGTGCACTACAAAAGGATATTCTTTTTTAATTTCTTTCATACATTTATTTTGATTTAGTATAACTTCCTTCAGAACCGAAAACATTAACTATTTTAGTTTTATAGTAAGATTTCATTTCTTCTTTAGCTGGTCCTAAATATTTTCTTAAATCAAATTGACCTGGATTTTCATGCATTGCTTTTCTAACTCCAGCTGTAAATGCTAATCTACCGTCAGTATCAACATTAATTTTTGCCACTGATGATTTTGTAGCTTTTCTTAATTCAGAATCAGGAATACCAATTGCATCCTTTATAGTTCCTCCAAATTCTTTTATCATTTGTACATATTTAGCAGGAACTGCTGAAGAACCGTGTAACACTATAGGGAACCCAGGAACTCTTACTTCACACTCTTTTAATATATCTAGTCTTAATTTAGGATCATCACCTGGTTTGAACTTGTGAGCTCCATGAGAAGTTCCTATAGCTATTGCTAATGAGTCAACTCCAGTTTTAGCTACAAATTCCTCAACTTGATCAGGATTTGTATAAATATGATCTTCAGCTTTTACATCATCTTCTATACCAGCAAGAACACCTAATTCAGCTTCCACTGTTATATCAAATTTATGAGCATACTCAACAACTTTTTTAGCTTCTTCTATATTTTCTTCAAATGGTAGAGATGAACCATCTATCATTACTGATGAAAATCCATTATCAATACATAATTTAGCAACTTCAAAACTTGGTCCATGATCTAAATGTAATGCTATAGGAATGTCTGATCCCATCATTTTAACATAATCAACCGCTGCTTTAGCCATCATAGCCACATAAGTAATCCCCATATACTCCATTGCCCCTTTAGAACATTGTAATATAACTGGTGAACCCATTTCAGCACAAGCTTCAACTATTGCTTGAATTTGTTCCATGTTATTAAAATTAAATGCTGGTACTGCATAACCATTTTTGTTTGCTTTTGCAAACATCGCTTTTGTGTTTTCAAGACCTAAATCTTTGTAATTATATGACATTATACTCCTCCTCGAATAATTATTACCTATATAATTTTATCAAATGTTACTAATAAAATCAAACTTTAATTATCTTTTAATTTGATTTCTCTCAAAATATACCTTAAAAATGATTTAAATTTTAATCTTCTTTTAAAAAGTACAAATACTTCTGGGATTAATCTAATAACATTTTCTATAACTTGTCTATATCTTCCTAGCTTATTCATTAAAAATCCAGTATCCTTAGCAAGCCATGATATCATCATAAGATTTATTATTCTTAAAAATGTAACTAAGAAATAAACTACACCATTCTTAGTCACGTATATATTGAACACCTTAAATAAAACTTCCCCATTTTGATGAGAAATAATCTGAATTATAAAAGTAACCATATAAATATAAACTAAAACTTTTAATTTTTTTAAATTTATTATTAAATTTTTATTTAAAACAACATTTAAAACAAACACAATTAAAAATATTATTGAAATTACCTTCAAATTTTGAACAAATACAGTACTGATGAATAAAATTAATAAAAAACTATTTAACAATTTTTATTCCATTCATATAAGGAACTAAAGCATCTGGAACTATAAAACTTCCATCCTCTTGTTGATAATTTTCCATTATAGCTACTAAAGTTCTTCCTACAGCAAGACCTGATCCATTTAATGTATGAACAAATTCACTTTTATTGCTTCCTGTTGGTCTATATTTTAATCCCATTCTTCTAGCTTGAAAATCTTCACAATTTGAACAAGAAGATATTTCTCTGTATTTATTTTGAGAAGGTAACCATACTTCAAGATCATAAGTTTTAGCTGCTCCAAAACCAATGTCTCCAGTACATAAATTTATAACTCTATAAGGAAGATTTAATCTTTTTAATACGTCCTCAGCATTATTTACCATTTTTTCCAATTCTTCATATGAATTTTCTGGAGTAGCTAATTTAACCATTTCTACTTTATTAAATTGGTGAACTCTTATTATTCCCTTTACATCTCTTCCATATGAACCTGCTTCTCTTCTAAAGCATGGAGAATAAGCAGTATAGTATTTAGGTAAATCTTTTTCATCTAATATTTCTTTTCTGTGAATATTAGTCATTGTTATTTCAGAAGTTGAAATTAAGAACATGTCATCATCTGTTCTGTACATATCATCTTCAAATTTAGGAAGTTGACCTGTTCCTTCACATATTTCTCTATTTACTAAAAATGGAGTTATATGTTCTGTATATCCTTGCTCGTCCACATGCATATCAAGCATTAAACTTACTAGGGCTCTTTCTAATCTCGCTGCTAACCCTCTATACAGTACAAATCTAGAACCTGAAAGCTTTGCTCCTCTTTCAAAATCTAAGATATTTAAATTTTCTCCTATTTCCCAATGAGCTTTTGGTTCAAAATCAAATTCTCTTGGAGTACCCCATTTTCTAACTTCAACATTATCATCTTCATCTTTACCAATAGGTACAGATTCATTATATTTATTTGGTACTGTCATTTGAATATATTTTATTTTTTCATCTATTTCAGATAATTTTCCATCTAATTCTTTTATTTTTTTTGAAACTTCACCCATAGCTTTAATTAATTCACTAGCATCACCTTTAGCTTTTTTTAATTTAGCTATTTCCATAGATTCTACATTTCTTTTGTTTTTTAAATTTTCAACTTCTGTTAATAATATTCTTCTTTCTTCATCAAGTTTTATAAATTCATCTAGAGTAAGATTACTATTCCTATTTCTTAACATCTCCTCTATCTTTTGTTTATTTTCACGCATAAATTTTAAATCTAACATTCTTATTCCCCCTTTATTATTTAACCATTCCTATTTTTTTTATTTCTAATTCTTCTATTTTTATCCCACATAATTTTAATAATGAATTTGGAGACATGCTTTCTAAAACTAAAATTAATTTTTCCCCGTCAATTCTATATTTTTTTATTCTTGGTTTTAAATCCTTAGATGTTGTTTTTCCTTTTTTTTCCTTAACTAATATAATTTCCTCTTGAGATATGAACTCAATAAATTTATTAATGGAGGAGCCTAATCCTCCTATTTCAAATTCCATATCTTTATAATCTTGAACAATTGATGTTTTTCCATCTATATCAATTACCTTAATAAACTCAAATCCTAATATTTCTTTACTATTTAATCTCTTCATTAACTCTTCATTGGTCATTTCTTCTTTTAAATCTATATCCATAGGCTCATTAAATGCCTCTGTTCCCAAAGAAATAGGATTCCCTAAAGATATCTTCGGTCTTGGATGAAACCCTTGAGTATATTTTATTGGAACTCCACTTCTTCTTAAAAGTCTATCCATAACTCTTAGGAGATCTAGATTAGAAATATATTTCATTTCGTTGTATTTATTAAAAAATAATCTCTTTTTCATATTTCCCTCTTCTCTTCTTTTTGATATCATATATTGTACCACGGAAAGAGATATAATTAAATAGTTATATCTTAAAAAAATAGGCTATTTTTAGCCTATTTTCAGTTTTTTAAATATTAATTTTATTTTTTTAAAATAATTACTTTTTTAAAGATTTTTCTAGTTTATTTATTTTTTTTATTGCCTCTGGTAATTTTTTCAAACTAGCTCTTATTTTAATATCTTCCCTTAAATTAACAATGGGAAATCCTGCTAAAACTTGATTTTCATCTTTAATATTTCCTGTTACAGCTGACCTTGCTGCAAACATATTATTTTTAGCTATTTTTATATGTCCACCTATTCCAGATTGTCCACCTATTGTAACGTTATCTCCTATTTCTGTGCTTCCTGCTATTCCTGTTTGAGAGGCTGATAAAAAGTTTTCTCCTAAAATTACATTATGACCAATTTGAATTAAATTGTCCAATTTAGAATATTTTTTTATTATTGTATCCCCTATAGTTCCCCTATCAATTGTTGTATTAGAACCTATTTCCACATCATCTTCTAGTATTACTCTTCCTATTTGATCTATTTTCATATTATTTCCATTAACTTTTACAAAACCAAATCCATC
Source organism: Fusobacterium sp. IOR10 (assembly GCF_010367435.1). Classification (NCBI taxonomy): domain Bacteria; kingdom Fusobacteriati; phylum Fusobacteriota; class Fusobacteriia; order Fusobacteriales; family Fusobacteriaceae; genus Fusobacterium; species Fusobacterium sp. IOR10. The sequence continues at coordinate 94,009 of NZ_WJWY01000003.1, read as the reverse complement.
TCCACCTATTACTGCACCACTTTGTATTATATTTCTTTCTCCTATTTCACAAAATTCCCTAACAGTAACATTTGGATATATTATTGAGTCTTTACCTATCTTGACTCCTTCACATATAGTAACATTTGGATATATTATTGTATTTGAACCTATTTCCACATCATGACCTACATAGGTATTTGGAGCTATTTCCACATTAGATCCTATTTTAGCTGAATCTTCTATCAATTTTTCCATTTTTTTCCTAGGTTTTTTAAAAAAATCTAATAATAATGGCATTAATTCTCTTGGATTTTTTTTAGCTATTAAAAAGGTTTTTTCTGAATTTTCTGGCAATTTAATATCTGGGACTATTATTACCCTTGCCTTTATTTCTGATATTTTATGTATAAATTTCTCATCTGCTGCAAATGTTAACTCGTCTTCTTTTGATTGAAAAAAGGGAGAAAGACCTTTTACTAAAAGGTTTTCATCTCCCATAATTTCACAATTAAGAAGATTAGCAACATCAGTTATCTTATAACTCATGCTATCCTCCTATTATTTTTTATTTACTTTTTTCCATTTCAATTAAAACATCTTTAGTTACATTTACTCCACCAAATTTAACAGCTCCTGATTCTAAAATGTAATCTAATTTTTTATTTTTAGCTACTTTTGAAATTGCTTTATCCATTATACCTTCAACTTCAGCTATTTTTGTATCTCTTTCCTTTGTCATTTTTGCTTTGGAATCTTTTACAAATTTTTCAAGTATTTTAACTTTATCATTAAATATTTTTTTATCTTTTTCTGTAGCTTTGTCACCTTTTGAATTTAATTCTATTTGTAATTTTTTTAATTCAACTTGTTTTTGTTTTAATGTATTATCTAGTGTAGCTCCTTCCTTTTGTAATGTCTCATCTATTATCTTTGTTTTAGAATATTTGTAAAATAATTCTTGTGAATTTACAACTCCTATTTCTAGAGCTAATGCAGACGTTGACATAACTACTGCCATTGCTAATAATGTTAATTTTTTCATGTTTTCCTCCCACGTTGTTTTTTATATGTTAAAATGATTGTCCCATATTAAAGTAGAACTGCATTCCACTTACATCATCATCACCAAGTGGCCATCCAAAATCAAATCTTAATGGTCCCATTGGAGTATTAATTCTAAGTCCCACACCAGCTGTGTAAGCTATATCATCTGGGAAATTTTCATCGTTTGTATATCCTTGATCAATACCATCATAATCCCAAGCTCTACCTACATCAAGAAAAACAACTCCACCTAAAACATCATTAAATTGAGTTCTGTTTTCTAAATTAACTATAAATTTCTTACTACCTCTAAAGTCTCCACCATCATACCCTCTAAGAGTACTACTTCCACCAACCCAATATCTTTGAGATTCCTTTGTACTATCTGATTGTATTCCAAAAACTGCTCTTGTTGCAAAGGTATTATTCTTAGTGAATCCTGGATAATATTTTCTAGCTTCTAAAGTTGTGTTTGTAAAGGCATCTGAATCTACTCCACCTGCATATCCAACTTCAACTTGCCATTTATAGTATTCCCCTCTTGTTGGATTAAGATAACTGTTTCTTGTATCATAAGAAATTGAAGGGTAAATGCTGTATAAGAAATAGTCATCACTGTAATAATTTACTGTGTCACCATCTGTTGTAGTTCCAGTTGATTGACTTGGATCTGTTTGTACATATTCAAGTTTATTTCCTAAATTAATTCTTACATTTTTTGTTATTCCTTTTCCTACATTAGCACTAAGTCCATAAGTTTCTATTTTATTAAAGGCTTCACTATCGTCATTTTCATATTTATTTCTATAAAGACTCCATCCCCAAGAAATTCTATCTGTATCTTTTATCCATGGATCTGAAAAGTTTAAAGAAAAACTGCTATAACTATCATCTGATTTTTCAAAACTTAAAGAAGCTTTTTGTCCTTTTCCTTTCCAGTTACTTTCTTCTAAAGAAAGTGTTCCCATAACTCCTAGTTCAGAACCATAAGAAATTGCACCTTGTATTCTAGCTGTTCTGTCCTCTTCAACTAATAAAACAATTTCTTTACTATCTACAGAATCTGAAACATCTCTAGCTTCGTATTTAACACTTTTAATGTAACCAAGTCTTGTTAAGTTAGCTGAAGTTCTATTATATTCATTTATATTGAAAACTTTACCTTTTTCTATTTCTATTTCTCTAGAAATTAGGTAATCTTCAGTTTTTAAAACTGTGTCCTCAGCTTCTCTTCTTTGACCTTTTTGTTTTGTTACCATCTTTTGGAATTTTACATCCTTAACCATTCCTTCTTTAAGATAGATATTTAATTCTAACTTTTTATTTAAAGACATATCCTCTACTCTAGCAAGAACATAACCATCTTGACTATATTTTTTTATTATAGCTTCTCTATCTTTTCTTAAAACATTATAATTCAACACTGTTTTAGGTTTTGTTTCAATAATACTTTTAATTTCATCTGTACTATAAACAGTATTACCTATTACATTAACTTTCTTTATTTTAGGATTTTCTGTGAAATAAAAATCTATAACTATTCCACCATTTGCTTCTTCTATATCTGGAGTTATTTGTCTAAAATAACCTGACTCAACTAATTTTCTATATCCTTCTTTCAATTTATTGTTAGAATAGTAACCTCCTATTTCTAAAGGTATTAATTTTGATAATTTTTTACTTGGAGTTTCATAATTTCCGTAAAAATTAATCCCTTTGATTACAGCAGTTTTACTGATATTTTCCCTGTCTGAAACTGGAATAATCCCTTTTTTTCTTAAAATTTCTTTAATATTTTCTTTTTCTTTAACGTCAACTATTAACTTTACACCCTCATTATAGTATTTAGGAGAAAGCTTTACATCAGCTATGTAATCTAGCTCTCTTAAAGTTTTATAATCTTTTACCATATTTTCTGTGGAAAAGTTTTTTCCCTCTTTAGAAACCATTTTAGACAACAAAGTAGCTTCTGGTATTTCCTTGATATTATTTATAACTATTTTTTCAATTTTATAGTTATCTTTTTTAATGTTATTGTCCTTTCCATATGCAAACATCATCATTATGAAGCTCAGAATAATTACAAGCTTTTTTTTCATTAAATCCCTCCATTAAAAATCAAATTTTTTCTCAAATTTTAATTCAATATAATAATTTACTTCTCCTCCATTTACTTCTACATCATCTCTCAATTTTTGTGCACCAACTCCCCACGAAATATTTTTATTTATCTTATTATATAAATTTACATCATAATTTACAAGTCCATAAGCTCCATTTGATTTTTCACTACCAGAGTCACCAATAAAGTTAAACTTCATTTTTCCAAAGATTTTATCCTTATATAAAGGCATTTCTGCCTCTAAATATGCTCCATATAACGTTTCTTCTTTTTCCTTAGTATTTTGATTTTGTTCTGCTGTGATATTAGAAGAAACTCTTAACTGAGGTAATCTAAAAACTTCCTTAAATATATCCACTATAGGGTTAACTATAATATCTGAAATTTGTCCACCTAATATATTTGTTAATAATAGGTTTGCATTTCCATATTTATTTTCTTCCAATGCGTTATCACTTAGTATACTATCTAATGTATTAACTGATGTTATATCTCCACTTCTTATTTTAAAAGTTAAACTTTTACTTAGACCACTTAAAGATATTTCAAAAATTTTAGAATTTATTATGGAACTTGTTACAAAAACTATGTTGGGATTTATATCTGGAATATATTCATTTCTATTATTGAAAATTATAAGAGCTTTATCTATGGTAAACTTATTTCCATTTAAGACAAATTCACCATCTTTGATGCTAGTTTCCCCTAAAAAGTTTAATTTTTTTAAATTCCCTTGTAAAACTCCTTGTCCAAATATATTCCCTTGTAATTTTGAAATATAAGAAACTGTCTTTTCCACATCTAATTTTATACCGTTATCAATATTAAACCCTATATTAATTTTCAAATCTTCTGGAATATATTCCCTTGATTTTATAAAATCTACTTTGCTCTCTTCTATTATATCATCATTTATAATTTTTTCTTTTATAAAATTTTTTATTAATGTTATTAACCCTAAATCTTTTTTTAAAATATTTTTTATTTTACCATTATTTACAGTTACATTTCCCACTACCTTGTTTCTAAAAAGTTGAATTCTTGTGTTGAAATTTATGTCAAAATAATCTTCATAGGAATATTTTATATTTTTTCCATTTAAAATTAAATTATAGATTATATTATTAGAAGCTACTACATTATTTGAAGAGCCTTCCCTTAAAACTGTTCCTTTAATATTTAAAGTTCCTTCATTTAAAATACCTGAAAATTTGTTAATTGTTAATTTGTTTTTTTCTATTTTTATATTTCCACTTAATTTTGATAAATCCAAATTATATTTATCAAGATTTAATCCAAAATTTTCAACCTCTATATTTCCTAACATATCTAGATCTGATATTTCCAAATCAATTTTCCCAACACCATTAATATTTGTAATCCCATATTTATTGAGAATTATATTAAAAAAATCCAAGTCTATATTAGAACTCTTTAAATTAAATTTATATTTCCCATCTTTAATGAGATAATTTCCATCTAAATTAATTGTTCCCTCTTTATAATTTACAATAAATTCTTGTAAATTAACATTACTTTCATCTCCAATTATAAAAGCTTTAAAATTATCTATTTTATTTCCCTTATATTTTATTTCATTACTTAAAAATGAGGCTTGATAATTTATCTTATTAAGTGGTCCTTTAATTTCACCATTAACCTCAACACTTCCACTTAAATTAGAGTTCTTTAAAACTTCTTGTATGTCTAAGTTTTGTTTTGGAATTTGAAAATACAAGTTATTTTTTCCAATATCTATATAACCTTGGGAAAATAAAATATCCTTCCCAACTTCATCTTGAAAAACTATTTTTGAAAAATTTATAATTCTATTTTTAATATTACCTTCTAAATATACCAATGGAATTTTTCTTCCTTTATAGTACATTTCGCTTAAGGTTCCTCTGAAATTTCCAATAATATCTGTTTTATTAACAGTTCCATTTACTTTCCCTATTATTCTAGCCTTACTTCCTAAAATATTTTTTGAAACTTTTGAATCAAATATATCTATATTGTAACTTCCTTTTCCTTCCTTTAGGGAGTAATTAAATTTTAATGTGTTCTCGTTTAATTTTAGTTTCTCTGAAAAAACACTACCATTTGAATAATTAATATTCCCTGAAATATTAAATGGTAATTTTTCATTAACATAAACTTTTCCTTCTTTTATATTTATTTCACCATGTAAATCATTTGTTTTACCATAAAGTCTACCGTAAATTTTATCTATAGTATATTTATAATCTTTAATATTTATAAAATTTTCATCTAATTTATTTAACTGAATATTCAAATTAGTTAAGGTATCCTTTATATTATATTCTCCACTTAATTTCAAATATTTATTTTCCATATTTAGAATACTTATCTTATCATTTGAATAGCTTACACTGGATCTCAATCCTTTAAAATTTAAACTTTTCGATTTAATTTCTTTAATTTGACCATCAAAAAACATTTCTAGTTTATCTTTTTTTTCTAATTTTAATTCCCCAAAAATTCCTTGGACATTGAAATTATTAATCTTATCCTTATAATTAACATTTTTTAATTTAATATTTCCTAAATATGTATTTTTATCCCCTTTTATCTTACCTGTAAAAGAAGTTGAAAACAAATTATCCTTAAGCTTTAGTTCCAAATTGTTCACACTAAACTCTAGATTATATAGGAAATTTTTTATGTCTATATCTCCGCTAATTTCACCTTTTTCTTCATTTTTAAATTTTATTTTACCTTTTAAATTAATGACCTCATCATTTATTTTTTTCATATCTAAAATTAGTTGTTTATCTTCTAATTTTCCAGTTAAAAAGCCTTGGAAATTTAATAGTTTTTTAGTTTCTATATTGTATTTAAATTTAAAATTATTTTTTTGATTTAAAGATAAAATTTGATTTTTATACTCATACTCACCATTTAAATTAAAAACATTTGAATTTATACTGAAAATATTTTTGTCTTTAGTTAGTTTGAAATTAAGGCCTACTTTAATATCAGGAAACATTATCCCTTGATTTTTTAATCTAAACTTAACTTTTCCTAGCTTATCTTTATATGAAAAATTAGTAACTATATTTCTAGTTATTTTCTTTTTTGGAGTGTTTAATGTAACCTCAGAACTAATATCTTTTAATCTAAGTTCTTTGTTCTCATAAATGAAATTTCCATAAATATTATTTACGTTAAATTTATTTTTTTCTATTCCACTTTTACTATCAAAAAATATATCCACTTTTAATTTTTCTTTATATTTTAAATTAATATTAACTTTATCAAAGTTTGTACCATCTAGTTTTAACTTTAAATCATTTAAATATTTATATGAAGCTGCACTTTCATAGGATAAGTCTTTAAATTTAAAATCAATATTTGTACCATCTTTTTTGCTATACTCTAAATTAAATAATCCATTATCCTTTTCACCTAACAAATAATTTCCTTCTATGGCTATTTTTTTCCCTAAAAATTTTAAATCTAAATTTATATTAGAAATAGGAAGGTAAAGTTGTTTATAATTTGCTTTTCCATCTGTAATTTTTCCTGATCCAAAATAACCAGAATCATTTATCCTAAAATCAATATCTAAATTCCCATCCACATTAGTTATTTCTTCATTGCTATCATAGGCATATTGAAATATATTCTCATTCATTTTAATATTTTTACCAATAATATTAAAATCATATCTTCCACTTAATGTATTAAAATTTAAACTATATTTTTCTATTCCTGTATTTCCTTTAGCTTCTATATCTATTAAATATCCATTGAAAAAATTTATAGTTGAATTTACATTTTCTATTTTCATTTTTATTTCTTTTGTATAACTTCTATCTATATATACCACACTAGCCTTTGAAACATTTATTTTTTCTAAAATAGGCTTAGAGTTAGATTCTTTTTTTTCTGAGTTAGTTTTTTTCTTTGAAGAATTTATTTTAACAAAAATATCTGCTAAATTATAATAATTTTTTTTCCTAATAAATACAATATTTGGCTTATAAATATTTATATTTTCTATTTTCAAATTATTATAATCTATTTGAACTTTGGGCATATCCCCTGCTTTCACATTGGAAGAATCATATAATTTAACATTTGTTAAATTAATTACACCTTTTTTATAATTGCTTCCCTTTTCAAATGCTAATTTTTCTATTTTTATATTTCCTCTTGTGGCAATTTTAAAAACTGCACTTACAACTAATTCAGTTTTATAAATAGATAAATAAAATAAAAAAGAAATAAAAAAAAGTGGGACAATTATAAACAATGGTTTTTTATATCTTTTAATATGTTTAGTCATTGTAATCATCCCCCTTCCTTTTTTATTTATAATGGTCTTTTGCTTGGTATCCCTGTTTTACGTGGATATTTTGTATCTGTTTTTCCTTTTTTTATTATTTCCATAATTGCCCTTGATTCCATAGAATAGGGTAATTTTTCAATATAAATATTTTCTAAACTTGACTTTAAAATTTTCAAAGCCTTGGAACTATCCTTTTCTTCATTTGTTCCTTCCATTTTTTGAGGTAAAAATTTCCCTTGAACTTTTAAAAAAGGTATCATATATTCTGAAATTATATTTAATTTAGATACACCTCTACAAAAACCTAAATCATAAGTTTCTCTATTTTTAGAATTTATAAATTCTTCAGCTCTAATGTTAATCGCTTCTACATTTTCAATTTTTAATTCTTCTATAACTTGAATTAAAAATTTTATTTTTTTACCAACTGAATCAATTAATGTAAATTTTATATTTGGATTGCATATAGCCAGTACCATACCTGGGAAACCTGCTCCAGTACCTATGTCAATTGCCTTTCCTGAGTTTAAACTAAAATGTTTCATTAATAGTATTGAATCTAGAAAATGTTTTTCTATTATTCCTTTTTCATCTCTTATTGCTGTTAAATTGGTATGTGAATTATATTCCATTAATATTTTAAGAAATTTCATTAATTTATCTACTTTTTCTTCACTTATTTCAATATTTAACTTTTTTATTCCCTCTTCTAAATATTCTCTCATTAATTTTTTCCCCTTATTTTTAAATAAATAAGTAAAACTTGAATATCTGCTGGGGAAACCCCTGATATTCTAGAAGCTTGTCCTATATTTAATGGTCTTATTTTTTTTAACTTTTCTTTAGCTTCAATTGGAATATTTCCTAAAGAATCGTAGTCCATATCTTCTGGTATTCTCTTATCCTCTAAATTTTTATGTTTTTGTATATTCTTCATAGAACGTTCTATATATCCTGAATATTTAACTTGTACTTCAACTTGATATTCTATATCTTCTAAACATCTTTCTAAATTAAAGTTTTCTATTAATTCACTTATATATACTACATCTTTATAAGTTATAGGAGCTCTTCTTAATAATTCAAATAATGTTATCCCATTACTAATTGTAGTTTCATTATATTTTGTTAAGATTTCATTTACTCTAGGATTACTACTTCCTATATATTGTTTTTTTAATTTTTCTATAATTTCTTTTACTTTTTCTTCTTTAAAACATACTCTTTTATATTCTTCTTCTCCAACTAGTCCTATTTCATAACCTAGTTTAGTTAATCTTAAATCTGCATTATCTTCTCTTAATATTAATCTATACTCACTTCTTGCAGTAAACATTCTATATGGTTCATCTGTTCCCTTGGAAACAATATCATCAATTAAAGTCCCTATGTAAGAATCTGCTCTATCTAAAATAACTGCTTCTTTACCTTGGATTTTTCTTGCTGCATTTATTCCTGCCATAATACCTTGGGCTGCTGCTTCTTCATACCCTGATGTCCCATTTATTTGTCCTGCAGTGTATAAATTTTTTATAGTTTTATTTTCTAAAGAATAAGTTAGTTCATCAGTATGAACATAGTCATACTCAATTGCATAGGCATATCTCATTATTCTAGCATTTTCCAATGCTGGTATTGCTTTCATAACTTCATATTGAACCTCTGCTGGTAGGGAATTAGAAAGTCCACTAACATAAACTTCATTTGTATCATAACCCTCTTTTTCCAAAAAAAGGTGATGTTGAGTTTTTTCTGGATATTTAAATATTTTATCTTCAACTGATGGACAGTATCTTGGTCCTGTTCCTTGAATAGTTCCATTATAAAGAGGTGATCTATCCTTATTTCTTCTAATTATTTCATGAGCTTTTTCATTTGTATGAAGAAGATGACAAGAAATTTGTCTTCTTTTAGCTAATTCTTCATATGAAGAATGTACTGAAAATCTTAAAGGACTTTTATCTCCTGGTTGTTCTTCTGTTTTTGAAAAATCAATTGTTCTCTCATCAACCCTAGCTGGAGTTCCTGTTTTAAATCTTCCTAGTTTAATTCCCAATTTTTCCATTTCACAAGGTAGTTCTTCTGAGGATAATTCTCCCATTCTTCCACCGCTAAAGTGACTTTCTCCTATATGTATTAACCCTCTCATAAAAGTTCCTGTAGCTATTATAACAGCTTTAGAGTAATATTCTGATCCTTCCTTTGTTTTAATTCCAATTACAGTATTATTTTCCACTATAAGGTTAGTTACTATCCCTTGAATTGTTTCTAAATTATCTGTATTTTCTAAAGTTTTTTTCATTTCAATTGTATATCTTGGTTTATCTGCTTGAGCTCTCAATGATCTCACTGCAGGTCCCTTTTTAGTGTTTAATACCCTTATTTGTATAAAGGTTTTATCAATATTTCTTCCAATTTCTCCACCTAGAGCATCTATTTCTTTTATTAAATGGGATTTAGCTGGTCCACCAAGAGATGGATTACATGACATATATCCTATTCTGTCTAAACTTATAGTAAAAATTGCTGTTTTTAATCCCATTCTAGCTGAAGCTAAAGCTGCTTCACATCCTGCATGACCAGCACCTATTACTATAACATCAAAATCTAACATCTTTTCCTCCTAATCTTCTTTAAACTCTTTTTTTATTAATTCATTTAATTTATTTGCTGTTTTTGAATCTGTTACTACAATTAGTATATCATCTTTTTCCAATTTTGTATTTGCTGTTGGATTAGGAATTAATTTTCCTGTTGCTTTTTTTATTCCTACTATATTTACATTATAATTTTTTCTAATATTTGCCTCTATTATTGTTTGTCCCCAGAATACAGAAGGAGCTTTTATCTCAGCTAATAGAAAATCTTGAGAAAATCTCAAGTGTTCAATCATATTAGGTTCCATTGCAATAAGTGCTGTTCTTTTTCCCATATATTCTTCTGGATAAATAACTTGATTTGCTCCAACTTTTTCTAAAAGTTTTCTATGTTTTTTACTAGATGCCTTTGCTATTAGTTTTTTAACTCCTAGCTCTTTTAAATTAAGAGTAATCATAATACTTGGTTCAATTGCACCAACACAAACAAAAACTATATCAAAATTTTTCACTCCTATTTTTTTTAATTGTATATCATCAGTGGCATCTAAAATTACTGCATTTTCAGCATAATTAGAATTTACTATTTCTTGAACTTCTGTTTCCTTTGAATCTATACCTAAAACCTCTTCACCAGCTTCATACAGAGTTTTTAACACACTACTACCGAAACTTCCTAGTCCAATTACTAAATACTGCTTCATTCACTTCCTCCCAATTTTATTCTAACCAACAATAATGTTTTCTTTTGGAAAACTAATTTTTTCTATTTCATTTGTTCCTCCAAAAGCTAGGGCAAATGTCATAGGACCAAGTCTTCCAATAAACATAGTTATAATAATTAATAGTCTCGAAATTACTCCTAAATCTGGGGTAACACCTAAAGTCAATCCTACAGTTCCAAAGGCTGAAACTACTTCAAATATAGCTTGGTTAAATGTTAAATTTTCTATTGATAAAATAATCAAAGTTATTGTTAAAACATAAGCTATTGCTAAAACTAAAATAACTATAGCTCTATTTAATATTTCCCATCCTATTCTTCTGTTAAATATAGAAACTTTTTCTTTTTTTCTAATTATACCTATAACATAAAAAATTATAACTCCAATGGTTGTTGTTTTTATTCCTCCTCCAGTAGATCCTGGAGAAGCACCTACAAACATTAATATACAAAACATTAATGTGGAAGATTCTGTTAAATTTCCAATTGGAACTGTATTAAATCCTGCTGTTCTTGTAGTTACACTTTGGAAAAAAGAAGCTAGAATTTTTTTCCCTAAAGACATATTTCCAATTGTTCCGTTATTTTTATATTCAAATATAAAGAAAAAAACCATACCAATAACTGTTAGAATAGTTGTTATTGTTACTGCAACTTTAGAAGTTAAGTCTAATTTGTTTCTTCTGTGCCTAACTGAATCTATTATTGAGTTTATAACTGTAAAACCTATCCCCCCAATTATTATCAAATATGCAACTGTTACATTCATTAAAATATTAGATGAATATCCCTCTAACCCTTGGCTAAACAAACTAAATCCTGCATTACAGAAAGCTGAAATACTATGAAATATTCCAAAATAAATAGCTTTTTTTAAAGGCATTTCCCTTGCAAAACTAAAAGTCAAAAAAATTGCACCTATTATTTCTATTGTAAAAACAGTTAAAATAACTTTCCTTAAAAAACCAATAATCCCACCATTATCTTCTACATTTCTCTCTTCTTTTAATAATTCTCTTTCTTCATAGGTTATTTTTTTCCCTATAAGCATAAAAATAAATGAAGAAAAAGTCATAATTCCAAGACCTCCAAGTTGAATAAACATAAGTAATGTTATCTGTCCAAAAACATTTAATTCTTTACTTACATTTATAACAGATAGCCCAGTCACACAAATAGCTGAAGCTATTGTAAATAAAGCTGTTAAAAAATCAAGTCCTTTCTCATTAGTTGTTGCTATAGGTAACATTAAAATTAGAGTTCCTATAATTATAGCTAACATGAATCCCATTATTAATTTTCTAGAGAGAGAAAGTTTTACAAAAAAATTTAATTTTTTCATTTTTCCTCCAATATTGTATCTTTTCTTACCCCTACTATTCTACTTCATTTTATACCAGCTTTCAAGCTTTTTAATCTTTAAATAAAAATACCGCTAACAATTTATGTTAGCGGCAAAAATAATTTATATAATTATTTTCTAATTCCTAATTGAGCTATTAAACTTCTGTATTCATTAATATCTTTTGAAGCTAAGTAGTTTAATAATCTTTTTCTGTGTCCTACTTTTTTAAGTAATCCTAATCTTGAGTGGTAATCTTTTTTATGAACTTTTAAATGTTCAGTTAAATGTTTGATTTCCTCAGTTAATATAGCGATTTGAACTCTAGTAGAACCAGTATCTTTTTCATTTTTTCCAAATTCTTTAGTTATTTCTAATTTTGTTTTCATTTTAGCCTTCCTCCTGAATATTATTATTTAACCCACGAAATAGGAGGCCATTCCCAAATCCTAGGATAAATTCAAATAATTCTATCATATATCTTTTAATTTGTAAAGAATTATTCTTTCTCTTCTTTAGTTTCTTCCTTAGCTTCTTCAGTAGTTTCTTCAACAATTTCTTCTGTAGTTTTTTCTTCTTTAACTTCTTCTTCTTTAACTTCTTCTGATGCTAAAACTAAAGGTGGTAATTCTTCGCCTCTCATAAGAGCTTCAAATTCTTTTCTCATAACTGTTTCTCTTTCACATAAAGCATGTGCTAGATTATCTAGTTTTTCTCTATTATCTTTTAAAGCCTGCACAGTTTCAGCGTAAGTTTCTTTTACAAGTCTTATTATTTCTTCATCTACTTCTTTTCCTGTTATATCACTATAGTATTTTTGTTGGAACATATCTCCATCATTAGTTCCATCTAGAAGAATAGGACCAAATTTATCGTTCATTCCATATTTTGTAACTATTCCTTGGGCTATGCTTGTTGCAACCTTAATATCTTGACTTGCTCCTGTATTAACTTCTTGTGAAACAATCTCATCTGCTGCTCTTCCACCATAACACATTTTCATTTTATTTATAAACCATTTCTTAGAATAATAATATCTATCCTCATTAGGTAAGGCCATAGTGTATCCACCAGCCATTCCCCTTGGAATTATTGTTACCTTATGCACTGGATCAGTGTCATTCATATATAGATAGTTTATTACTGCATGTCCTGCTTCATGATAAGCTGTTTTTAATTTTTCTTTTTCTGAAACTACCTTTGATCTTTTTTCAGAACCCATTTCAACCTTTTCAGAAGCTTCTTCTAGGTCAGCCATACTTATGTCTGTTCTACCTTCTCTTGCTGCTAATATTGCTGCTTCATTTAATATATTTGCAAGATCTGCACCAACTAGTCCAACTGTTTTTCTTGCTAAAGTTTCAAAATCAACATCATCTGCAAATTTTTTGTTCTTAGCATGTACTTCTAAAATTGCTTTTCTTCCTTTTATATCAGGTGGATCAACCACAACTTGTCTATCAAATCTTCCTGGTCTTCTAAGAGCTCTATCTAAAACATCAGGTCTATTTGTTGCTGCTAAAACAATAATTGTTTCTCCAGTTCCAAACCCATCCATCTCTACTAAAAGTTGATTTAATGTTTGTTCTCTTTCGTCATTTCCTCCACCTTGTCCAGATCCTCTTTTTCTTCCAACTGCATCTATTTCATCTATAAATATAATACATGGAGCTGATTTTCTAGCCTTAGCAAATAAATCTCTAACTCTTGACGCACCAACACCAACAAACATTTCCACAAATTCTGATCCTGACATACTAAAGAAAGGTACTTTTGCTTCTCCAGCAACTGCTTTAGCAAGTAAAGTTTTACCTGTTCCAGGATTTCCTAACAGTAAAACTCCTTTTGGTATTTTAGCTCCTAAATTCCTAAACTTTTCAGGTTCTTTTAAAAATTCTACAACTTCCTTTAATTCTTGTTTTGCTTCATCTATTCCTGCAACATCTTTAAAAGTTACATCAGATATTTCTTCTCCATTTTCTTTTGCCTTTGATTTTCCCATACTAAATATTTGGGATCCTCCTCCGCCTTTATTCATTTTATTAAGCATGAAGAACCAAACACCAATAAGAATAAGCATTGGGAACCATGATGCAAGTAAGCTTAATATAAATGGTAACTCTTCAGGTGGTGTAGATTTTATTTTTATATTATTATTTTCTAAAGTTTTAACTAGTTTTTCATCTTGTCCTAGTCTATTTGTAATCATTCTTGTTTTATAAACCTTTAATGATTCTCCTTCTCCAATACGTCCATAAACAAATCCATCTTTTTCTTCAACTGAACTTAACTCTTTAGTCTTAGAAAGATCTATAAATTCACTATATGAAACTTCTTTAGCAGGAGTTTTGTTTCTATCTGCCATCATATTTGGTAAAGAAAGCAATATCGTTATAATAAAGACTAACATTATTAAACCTTTAAAACTCAATTTACTTTTTTTCATTTTTAATTTAGAATTCATTCCTGAATAAATCTTGTTTTTTAATTCATTTTTTCTTTCTTCCAATTCTTTTTCTATTTCTTTATCACTTTTAGAGGTTTTTTTCTCTTTAACCTCTTCTTCTTTTTCTAATTGATCTTCTGAATCTTCTTCAGTTGAATCAGATCCTTTTAAATTTTCCTCATTTGTAGGTAATTTTTCCTCTTTTTGTCCAGCTTCTGTGGAATTATCTTTATCTTTATTTCCAGTTTCTATTTTTTCCTTGTTTTTCTCATCTGAAATCGGATTTTCAAGATTTTTATCTTTATCTTCTAACATTCTTTCCTCCTCACATTTAACACAACTGTTCCCTTTCCATCTTCAGAGATATATTTTTCACTTTTCTTTATTCCAACTATCCAAACAATTTCATTGTTATGCAAAATTATAGGAATATTTTCTCTTTCAAATTTAGGTATTTTTGAATTAATCATTATATCTTTAACCTTTTTAGGATAATCTAAACCCTTTAGTTTAATTCTATCTCCAACTTTTCTGCTTCTAATTAAAAGTTCATCTTCCCTTTTCAATGTTGTAATAAAAGAGTTTTTATCTAATTGATCTTTGTTACCAATTAGGTTGGCTGATATAATATAATTTCCAAAAATTATTTCCCCAGGAATTTTAAGTGTAATAGTTTCTATTTCTTTTTCTTGTGTTTTATTTTTTACTATTATTATTCTATCATACTCTTTTAATAGAGTATAGTCTTTATCCAATTTTATTTTTTTGCTTCCTGATGTTGTTAATAGCTCAAATATATTTTCTATTTTTCTTCTTGAAGCTTGGATATTATTTAAATTTAAAAATTTATTTATTATTTTCTTTTGAACATAAGGATTTTCAGAAAGTACAATTTTCCCATTTAGTTTATTTCCATCAATATATTCATCATAATCAATTTCAATGAAATTGTTAACTTCTTTTATTTCTTCCATCAAATTAAAAATTTTTTCTTTAAACTTGGGATTATATCTTTTTTCTATAAAAGGTATAAGATCAAGTCTTATTGAATTTCTTGTGTATTCATTTTCAAAGTTAGTATGATCTAACATATAACTTATATTATTAGTATCTAGATAATTCAATACATCCTTCTTATAAACTTCATTTATAGGTCTTATAAATTTACCCCTAATATTTGCAATCCCTTCTAATCCTTCAAGGGAGGTTCCCCTCATCATTCTAAATAAAAATGTCTCAACTTGATCATCTAAATTATGAGCTAAAGCCACTTTATTTCCATCAATCTTTTCTAAAACTTCATCAAAAAATGAATATCTTATTTCCCTTCCAGCTTCTTCCAATGTTATTTTTTTATCTTTTGCTAAATTTTCCATACTTTTTTTTCTAACAAAAACTGGAATATTATATTTTTTCCCTATTTTTCTCACATGAGTTTCATCCCTTAATGCAAATTCTCCACGGTATAAATGATTAATGTGAGCTAAAGCTAAAGTTAAATTATATTTTTTTCTGATTTTTAAAAAAACTTCTAATAAAAATATTGAGTCTGGACCTCCAGAACATCCTAAAACTATTCTATCGTTATTTTCAACTAATTTTTCTTTTTCTATTTTCTTTATAACTTTATCTATTACATTCATTATTAACTCCTAATTATACAATACAATAAGTTGTTTTCTTTTTAGTGTAATTAAATAATACATCCACAATTTTCGAATCAAATATTAAGTAAAATTTTTCTATTTCTGTTTTTTTATGGGCTTCTCTAGAAGTTTTAAAATCCATTTTTTCTATTTCATCTTTATATTTATCTTTGTCTTTAATAGAATTAAACCACTCTGGATAATAGCCTGGTTTTTTCACCATTAGATAATCTAGTTTTAAATATTCTAAAAATTTGTCAAAATCTGAGAAATTTTTAAACTTATAAAAATCCACAAAGAAATTAAATATTGCAACTTCTTTATGAGCTACATCTAGATATCCATTTTTTTTGTAATATTCTCCCATTTCCTCAAAAAACTTAAATGGACTCTTATAGAAACTAGAAATTACAAAATCCAGTGAGTTTAAAAATTTCTGAGAATTATAATAATAATCAAGAACTTCTTCCACATCTTTCAATCTACAAACGTCATTATATGGTAAAAATTTATTAGATATAAATTCATATGGAGGATAATCTAAATATTCATAATCATATTCATCAACTTTAGTCTCCATTTCAGTTCCATTTAAAATTTTCAAAAATCCAAGTTGAATCATCTCGCACTTGGTTTTATATACATAATTAAATGATTCTCCAAAAGTGTCATAATCTTCATAAGGGAGACCTGCTATTAAATCCAAATGTAAATGTATACTCTTATTTATTTCTGTAACATTATGAAATAATTTTTCCAAATTATTTATTCTATTTATTGATTTCATTGTGTCTGTATTTATTGTTTGAATTCCTATTTCAAATTGAAAAAATTCCCTTGGAACTTTTTTCAAAAATTCAATAACCTCATCATCAAAAATATTTGCATTTATTTCAAAATGAAAAATTATATCTTCCCTGTAGTTTTCTAATAAAAACTTCCATATTTCTAGATATCTCTTCTTATTTAAATTAAAGGTTCTATCCACAAATTTAACCAGTCTTGTTCCTCTATCTATAAATTTTTTAAGATCTTTTTTTGTTCTTTCTAAAGAAAAAAATCTTACACTTTTATCTATTGAAGACATACAATATGAACAATTAAAAGGGCATCCCCTTGCAGACTCATAATAAACTATTTTATGAATATCCTTTAGTTCTTCATCTGTATAAGGAAAAGGTATTATATCTAAATTATTAATTAATCTTTCATACCCATTAAACTTTATTTCATTATTTTCCCTGTAATAAACCCCTAATTTCATAGGGTCTTTATTTAAATATGATAATAATACTAATTCTCCTTCTCCTATCATTATCCCATCTATAAATTGATTTTCTTCCATTATTTTTCTTGGAATATAACTAACTTCAGGACCACCTAACAATATATTACTATTAATTAGAATTTTTTTCAATTCTTTGGCTATTTTGAAAATTATTTCAACATTCCAAACATAAACTGAAAAAAAGATATTTTTAGGATTTTTTTCTACTATATCTCTTATAATTTTTTCAATATTGTTATTTATTGTGTTTTCATATATATCTATTTTATGTTCACTGTTTTCTATTACAAATTTTTTTAAATATCTTATTGCTAAATTTGTATGAACATATCTACTATTTATTCCTACTAAAATATTATCCAATATTATCACCTATTCTTTTTATTTTTTCTTTGAAATTCCAAATGTTCCTTATAAGTTTTGCTGAAATAATGAGACCCATCCCCTTTAGCTACAAAAAATAAATACTTAGTTCTAGAAGGTTTAAAAGCTGCATCTATGGAATCTTTATCTGGATTCCCTATGGGACTTGGTGGTAAACCTTTATTTATATAAGTATTATAAGGAGATTTTACCTTTAAATCTTTATATAATATTCTTCTTTTTTTATAATCAAAAATATAATTTATAGTTGCATCTGAGGATAAAGTCATACCCTTCTCCATTCTATTATAGAAAACTGAAGATATTAATTTCTTATCTTTTTTAACCTGAGCTTCCCTTTCTATAATAGATGCCAAAATTAATTTTTTATAAAAATTTTGTTTATCTAAATATTTTTCTGGTGGAAATTTTTTCAAAAATTCATTTAATATAGTAGTTATTATCTCTTTTTCAGTAAAATATTCTGGAAAATAATAGGTGTCTGGATAAAAATAGCCTTCAAAATTATGATTAGGAGTTACATAAGGAAATTCTATTCCTAATAATTCTTCTTTAAATTTTTTCCTATCTATTCTCTTTTCTTCTTCTAGCTTGTCTATTACTTGATTAAGAGTTAACCCCTCTTGTATTGTGAATTTAAAAAATTTATCATTTCCTTTTTCAAGTATTTCTATTATTTCTTTTATTGAGTATTTCCCTTTAATTTCATAATAACCTGCTTTTATATTTTTCCCATCATCACA
The DNA here is from genome assembly GCF_010367435.1 of Fusobacterium sp. IOR10. Taxonomy (NCBI): domain Bacteria; kingdom Fusobacteriati; phylum Fusobacteriota; class Fusobacteriia; order Fusobacteriales; family Fusobacteriaceae; genus Fusobacterium; species Fusobacterium sp. IOR10. The sequence goes on along the minus strand of NZ_WJWY01000003.1, from coordinate 75,376 downwards.
AAATTTTAAATATAATTTAAAATAAATAGTCCTAGAGGGGTTTAACATTTTAATTGTTTTTATTACTGAATCTCCTTTTTTTATTTCTAAAATTTGATTGTACTTAACCTTTTTCTCAACTTGAAAAGTCACAAAAATTATTCCTAAAATAAAAAAAATAAAAAAAGTAGAAAATATTATCCTAAATTTTTTAATTATTTTTTTCATAAAATCCCCCATATAAAAGAACTGCTCTCTATTAATAGTTATCTATTAAATTGAGAGCAGTTATGATTAATTTATTTTTTTCTGTTATAATCTCTTTTTGGTCTATCTGAACTTGTTCTTGATCTTGAACCTGATCTTGAACCTGAACTTGAACCTGAACTTGATCTTACTTTTGCTTTTTCAACTAAAGGTTTTCTTCCTTTTCTACTTTTTTGGAAGACTTCTAAAATTTGTTCTGCTTCAACAAAAGGAACATTCATAAATGAGAAGCTTTCATAAACTTCTACATTTTTGATTTTGTCACTAGATACTTTAGATTCTTTTACAACTAGGTCAACTATTGTTTTAGGTGTCATTTTATCAACTTTTCCTAAAGCTATAAATAGTCTAGTTTTACCTGCATTGTCCACAGTAGCTTCTTGAATTTCATTATAATTTGAAGTATTTAAAACTTCTTCATAATTTAATTTTAATACTGCTGCTAAAACTTCTTCAGGTGTTCCTTCTTTTAATAATTCTAAAGCCATATCTTTAAAATCAGCCATTTCATTTGCTTTGATATTTTCTGCAACGCTTTCTTTTATTCTATGTTTTCTAGAAACTATTACATCTTTTATTCCTGGTAATTTTTCTTTTCTTATTTCTGTTTTAGTTACTTTTTTAATTTGAAGTAATCTTTTATATTCTGATGGAGTTATGAAAGTTATTGCAGTTCCTTGTTTCCCTGCTCTTCCTGTTCTTCCAATTCTATGAACATAACTTTCTGCTTCTTGAGGAACTGAATAGTTAACTACATGTGTTAAATCATTTACATCTATTCCTCTAGCTGCAACATCTGTAGCAACTAATATAGTTATATTTTTCTTTTTAAATCTTTTTAAAGTTTTTTCTCTGTAAGTTTGTGTTATATCTCCGTGAAGTTCTCCTGCATCATAACCTCTATCGCTTAATTTTCCACTAACTTCATTAACATCATTTTTTGTTCTACAAAAAACAATTCCATAAAATTCAGATTCTAAATCTATAATTCTACATAAAGCTTCGAATTTATCTCTTTGTTTTACTTCAAAATAAATTTGATCAGTTAAACTAGTAGTTAATTCTTTGTTTTTAACTTTTAAAACTTCAAAACCTTCTCTCATATGTTTTGAAGCTATTTTTAAGATTTCTTTAGGCATTGTAGCTGAGAAAAATAACATTCTTTTTTCTGGTTTTGTGTAACTTAAAATTTCTTCAATATCATCGATAAATCCCATATTAAGCATTTCATCTGCTTCATCAAGTATGAAATAGTCAATACTATCTAATTTTAAAATCTTTCTTTTTATAAGATCTATTACTCTACCTGGAGTTCCTACTACTACATCTACTCCATTTCTAATTTGTCTTATTTGTTGATCTATAGCCTGTCCACCATACACTGGTAAAACTTTAACTTTTCTTCCAACTGCAAAAGAATTAGTTTCTTCTGCAACTTGAATAGCAAGTTCTCTTGTTGGAGTAAGTATTATTGCTCTAATATTCCCATTACTTTTTTCTATTTGTTCTAGTATTGGTAATGCAAAGGCAGCAGTTTTACCTGTTCCTGTTTGAGCTTGACCTATAACATCTTTTTCTCCTTTTAGCAATACTGGTATAGTTAATGCTTGTATCGGGCTAGGCTCTTCAAATCCTTTTTTTGATAAAGCTTTAATTGTTTTTTCTCCCAATCCAAGCTCTCTAAATTTTTCTAATTTGTTCATTCGTCACTTCCTTAAATATATTTTAATTTTTTATTCTTAATTTAATCTTTAACTTAATAAGTATATCATATATCAAACAAAATGTATATTATTTTTAATGACGAAGGCAAAATAAAAAATAAAACAATTAATAAAAATATATATTGCTCACAAATCCTACACTAATTTACAAAGAGATTTAATCTATGTCATTAAAAGCTTTATTTCTTTCTTTCTCTATTTCCTCTATGTATTTAGGCATAGTATCTCCTAGTCTAATGCTACTTTTTTTCGTTGCTAAAAAATCCCCTTCGTATCTCATACCCCCAAAATTCATATATCTTTCTAGCTCTAAATAATTTATATTTTCTAAAAATTTATTTTCTAATTTCCATTTTTTTATAAGTTCTGGTATGAAATATATACCTGGTTCAACAGTGAATACAAAACCGTCTTCTATTTTTCTTCCCAATCTTAATGAAGACAATCCAAATTGTTCACTTTTTTCCTCCCCATTATATCCTACAATTTCTTCCCCAAAATTTTCCATATCATGAACGTCTAATCCCATCATATGTCCCAATCCATGAGGCATAAATAAAGCATGTATACCCTTTAAAACTATCTCATCCACCGGTCCCTTTAGAATTTTCATATTTTTTAGCCCTTCAGCTAAAACCCTAGAAACTTCCAGATGAATTTCTTTGTACGTAACTCCTGGGGCTATTAATTCTTCTGCTCTATCAAACATATTTATTAGTATATTATAAATATCTTTTTGTCTTTGGGAAAATTTTCCTGAAACAGGAATTGTAGTTGTCATATCTCCACAATAACCATTTTTTAGTCTTGCTCCTGCATCAATTAGTAACAAATCTCCCTCTCTTAAAGTGTTATCATAAGAATTATTATGCAATATCTGACCGTTTTTAGTACATATGCTTGGAAAGGAAAAAGTGCAATTATGTTTTTGAGCCACATTTTCTAATAAAGCTTTTACTTCATATTCTTTCATTCCTGGTTTCACTTTCCTCATAGCTTCTAAATGCATATCCCTTGTTATGTTTACAGCTTTTTGAATCTCTTCAATTTCTTCAGGAGATTTTAAATTTCTTTGTTTAGCTATAGCATAACAAAGTTCTTTTGAAGCGTATGTATTTATTATTTTAGCTGTAACTCCAAAACATTCTCCTATTTCTATTTTCACCTCTGGATTATATAGAGGTACAAATCTTATAGGTAATCTTTTATCTAAAGCTGATTGAATATAATTTGAAAAATAGCTACTTGGCTTTAAATTTTCAATTCCAACTTCCTCACATTGATCTTTTAATTTTTCTTGAGGTCCCCTCCAAATAATGTCTTCTGTTGTTATTTCGTCTCCAAATATATATTCTTCATCATTATCTATATCTATTACACCAAAAAGATTTTCTCTATTTAAACCAAAATAATATAAAAAAGTTGAATCTTGTATAAAGTTAAATGTGTTGTCTTTGAAATTCATTGGTAAAAGAGTATTCCCACAAATTAGTATTAATCCTTTTTCAAACTCCTGTTTCAATGCCATCCTTCTTTTTTCATAAGTATCTCTTGAAAACATAATCTCACCTCTTTAATCTTTATTTATAATAAATTATATTATTTAAATATGAAAAAATCAATTATTTTAAAATTTTTATTTTTTTTATTGACATAATTTTAAAAATCCAGTATAATCTTATGCAGTTAGACAACATGCGCCTGGGTGGCGGAATAGGTAGACGCACGGGACTTAAAATCCCGTGGTATCTTGATACCGTGCCGGTTCGATTCCGGCCCTAGGCACCATTTTAAAATTATAAAGGAGATATTATTCTCCTTTTTTTCATGTCCAAAATAGGAGGATTTATGTTTTTAGAAAGAATAGCAATTATTGGAGCTTTAGATGCTGAAATAGAAATTTTATTAAAGGCTATGCAAGAAACAAAAAAATCTACAATAGGTAGAACTGTTTTTTTTCAAGGAAAACTTTCTGGAAAAAATGTAGTTGTTTTTAAATGTGGTGTGGGAAAAGTTAATGCTGCAATTGGTTCTAATACAGCAATTCTAAAATTTGATGTTTCTAAGATTATTTTCACAGGAATAGCTGGAGCAATTGATAAAAATCTAAATATATTAGATTTGGTAATTTCCACTGATTTAGTTCAACATGATTTTGATTTAACTGGATTTGGATGTCCTTTAGGATTAATAGATGGGGAGAAATCAATTAAATTTAAAGCTGATGAAACTCTTGTTAAAATAGCCTATGATTCTGCTATTAAGATTTTAGGAAAAAACAAGGTTACTCTTGGAACTATTGCAACTGGAGATCAATTTGTAGCTAATAAAAAACAAGTTGACTTTATAGGGGATACATTTGGAGCTAAGGCAACTGAAATGGAAGGAGCTGCTGTTGCTCAAGTGGCACTTAACTATAATCTTCCCTTTGTTGTGCTAAGGGCTATGTCTGATAAAGCAGATGGCTCTGCTCACATGGACTACAATGAATTTAAACCTTTAGCTGCTGAACATTCTGCTAAAATAGTTATGAGTATGCTAGAAACTTTATAAAATATTTTTAAATCCCTAGAAACTAAACAATGGTTTCTGGGGATTTTTTTTATATAATACTTTCTAGATATAATACTTATTGAAAAGTATCATTAATGATGATAAAATAATATTATATATTTTTTAGGAGGGGTAATTTGAAAGGAATAATACTAGCAGGGGGATCTGGAACTAGACTTTATCCATTGACAATGGTAACTTCTAAGCAACTTCTACCTGTATATGACAAACCTATGATTTTTTATCCTTTATCTACCCTTATGTTAGCTGGTATAAAGGATATCTTAATAATATCAACACCACAGGATTTACCTAATTTTAAAAAATTATTAGGTGATGGATCTAATTATGGAATAAATTTAAGTTACGAAGAACAACCTAGTCCAGATGGACTTGCTCAAGCTTTTATAATTGGATAGGAATTTATAGGTGGTGACTCTTGTGCCATGATACTTGGAGATAATATCTTCTATGGAGCTGGTCTTGGTAATCATCTTAAAAAAGCAAGTTCTCAAAAAAAAGGAGCTACAATTTTTGGATATTATGTTAATGATCCAGAAAGATTTGGAATTGTTGAATTTAATGAAAATGGAAAAGCTGTATCCATAGAGGAGAAACCTGAAAATCCTAAATCTAATTATTGTGTTACAGGGTTATATTTTTATGATAACAGGGTTGTTGAATTTGCTAAAAAAGTTAAACCATCAAAAAGGGGAGAACTTGAAATTACAGATTTAAATAAAATGTATTTGGAAGATGATTCTCTTAATGTGGTAACCCTTGGAAGAGGTTATGCTTGGCTTGATACTGGAACTGTGGATTCATTATCAGAAGCTAGTGAATTTGTTAAAGTTATTGAAAAAAGACAAGGAGTTCAAATTTCAGCTCTTGAAGAAATAGCCTACATTAATAATTGGATAAATAGGGAAGAATTATTAACTGCTGCCAATCTTTATGGAAAATCAACATATGGACAATACTTAAAAAAAGTTGCCCTTGGAAAAATTAAATATTAATCTATGGAGGAAAACTTAAATGAAAATTATAAAAACTAATATAGAAGGTCTTTATATTATAGAACCAAAAGTTTTTGGGGATAATAGAGGATGGTTTATGGAATCATGGTCACACAAAAAAATGGAAGAAGCAGGGCTTCACTATAATTTTATTCAAGATAACCATTCATATTCATCTGTTAAGGGAACTCTTAGGGGATTACATTTTCAAAAGGGAAGTCATTCTCAAGCTAAACTTGTAAGATGTGCAAAGGGAGCAGTTTTAGATATTGCTGTTGATTTAAGAAAAGGATCTCCCACATATAAAAAATGGTATTCCATTGAGCTTTCTGCTGAAAATAAGAAACAATTTTTAATTCCTAGGGGATTTGCCCATGGGTTTTTAACTTTAACTGATGAAGTTGAATTTCTTTATAAAGCTGATAATTACTATAATTTTGAATCTGATAGGAATATTATTTGGAATGACGAAGAAATTGGTGTAGAATGGGGAATATCTAATCCTATTCTTTCTGAAAAGGATGCAAAGGCTCCAAAACTTTGTGATTCAGATGCTGACTTCATATATGGATAAACTAAAATAAAGAGAGGTTATAAGATGAAAATAATTGTAACAGGTGGAGCTGGATTCATAGGCGGGAATTTTGTCCACTATATGTTAAAAAAATATAATAACTATAAAATAATATGTTTAGACAAGCTAACTTATGCTGGAAATCTAGCCACTTTAGAGTCTGTTATGTCAAATGACAATTTTAAGTTTGTACAAGGAGATATTGCAGATAGATCTTTTATTTATAATCTTTTTCAGGAAGAAAAGCCAGATATTATAGTTAATTTTGCTGCAGAAAGTCATGTGGATAGATCCATAGAAGACCCTGAAATATTTTTAAAAACTAATATTTTAGGAACAGGGGTTTTACTAGATGCTTGTAAAAAATATGGAATAAAAAGATATCATCAAGTTTCAACAGATGAAGTTTATGGGGATTTACCCTTGGATAGAACTGATTTATTTTTTACAGAGGAAACACCAATCCATACTTCAAGTCCATACTCTGCTTCAAAGGCTTCAGCTGATTTATTAGTACAATCATATTATAGAACATTTAAAGTTCCAGTAACAATTTCAAGATGTTCTAATAACTATGGTCCTTATCATTTTCCAGAAAAATTAATACCCTTAATAATTGCAAATGCACTAAATGATAAAAATTTACCTGTATATGGAAAGGGAGAAAATGTAAGGGATTGGCTTTATGTTCAAGATCACTGTATAGGAATAGATAAGATAATACATAATGGAAAAATTGGAGAAGTTTATAACATTGGTGGACACAATGAAAAAACTAATTTGGAAGTTGTTAAAACAATTTTAAAAGAACTTGGAAAATCAGAAGATTTAATAAAATATGTAACAGATAGACCAGGTCACGATATGAGATATGCAATTGACCCTACAAAGATAAAAAATGAATTAAACTGGGAACCTGAAACTTCATTTAACGAAGGGATAAAAAAGACAATTAAATGGTATTTAGACAACACTTCTTGGTGGGAAAACATTATCAATGGAGAGTATAAAGATTATTATAAAAAAATGTATGAAAATAATTAATCAGAAATTAGGAGGTACACACATGATAGGAGCTTTTTTTGATATTGATGGTACAATTTATAGAAATTCACTTTTAACAGAACATTTTAAGAAAATGATTAAATATGAACTTTTAGATAAAAAAATTTATGATGAAAATGTAAAAAAAACGTATACTTTATGGTCTGAAAGAGTTGGGGACTATGATAATTATCTTTTGGATTTAACAAAGGTTTATGTGGAAGCTATTAAAGGATTTTCTGTTAAAGATAATGATTTTATTTCAGACCAAGTTATGAAATTAAAAGGAAATAGAGTTTACAAATATACAAGGGATAGAATTAAATGGCATAAGGAACAAGGCCATAAAGTTATATTTATATCTGGAAGTCCTGATTTTTTAGTTAAACGTATGGCAGAAAAATGGAATGCTGATGACTATTGTGGTTCAACTTATTTTATTGAAAATGGAGTGTTTTCTGGTGAAATAGGACCTATGTGGGATTCTGAACATAAAATTCAAGCTTTAAACAAATTTTGTAAAAAATATAATATTGATTTAAAGGATAGCTTTGCCTATGGAGATACATCTGGAGATTATACTATGCTTAATGCAGTTGGAAATCCCATTGCAATAAATCCTTCAAAGGAATTTTTCAAACAGTTAAGAGCTGACGAACAATTATCTGAAAAAATACAAATTGTAGTAGAAAGAAAAGATATTATTTATAAATTAGATTTGAATATAGATATTATAGATTAAATAATCTAGGAGGATAATTATGAGTGAATTTAAATTTTTAAAACCAACTAAAATGCTTCACCCTAATAATGGAATGACTTTGGAATTTTTGAACAAGCAAGATGCAATTGCTGCTTTAATTATTTCAAATAATGGTGAACAAGGATATTTTGTAAGTCAATTTAGACCAGGAATTAATGGAATTTCAACAGAAGTTGTTGCAGGATTAATTGATCCTGGAGAAACACCTGAAGATGCTCTATACAGAGAAGTTCAAGAGGAAAGTGGATTTTATAAAGAGGATTATGAAATAATTTTTCAAGAAAAGAAACCATTAGCTATTTCTCCAGGGTACACAACTGAAAAGTTAAGTTTGTATATTTTAAAAATAAAAGATAAAAATATAAAACAAAAAGCTTTAGATTTAGATCAAGGGGAAGAATTAACAGGAGAATGGTTAGATTTAAACTTAGTTTTTTCTAAAACTGATGACTTTAAAACCTATTATTTAATTAGAATTTACGAACTTTTAAGGTTAAAAAACAATGAAGCCTAGAGTAATAATAACAAAAAAAAATATTAAAAATTTAATCATGAAAATAAAAGGAGATGGAAATATATATATTTCTTCTCCAATTTTTTTAAATGACAAATACATATATGAATTTATTGAAAAAAAAGAAAATTGGATAAATAAAAAATTAAAAGAATTCAGTTTAAAATCAAAGATAAAAGTTGTTGATTACTCAAATAATTGTGAAATTTATTATTTAGGAAAGCCTTATTTTCTTAATTTAAAATCAAGTAATAACAATAAAATATATATTTCAAATAATCAAATTAATCTAGAAATCTCAGATGTTAACAACATTCAGTTAATTGAGAATACTTTGAATTATTGGTATAGGGAACAAGGGAAAATATTGTTTGAAAAAATACTATCCAAATACCTAAAATTAACATGTTTAAATATTTCTAAATTGAACATAAAAACTTTAAAATCAAATTGGGGATCTTGCAATTGTAACAAAAAAATAATAAATCTAAATTCAGAATTAATGAAAAAAGATATTAGATTTATTGAATATGTTATTTTGCATGAAATTTCCCATCTTGTTCATCCAAATCATAGTAAAAATTTCTATAATTATATTGAAAAATTCATGCCTGATTGGCGAGAAAGAAAATCTCTATAATGTTATTAAAAAGAGAGTCATGTCTCATAAAAAAAAGAATCCTTTGATTAATAAAGCTTCAATAAGTCTTAATGCTTATCCTAAATAAATAAAAAAATAGTTTGACATTTGTTTTTTTATTTGTTATACTCGTACCAACTTAAGAAACAATTAATTTAATTAGGAGGTTAATCTTATGAATTTAAAAACTATATCTATAATAGGTCTAATACTTAGCATAATAATTATAATAGTTCAAATTAAAATTCAAACGTTGGCTTCCAGTGAAAAGGAAATTTTAATTAAACTATAATTTTTGGTTATCAAAAATTATTAGATTAAAAGCACTCACAGCCGACATTTTATGTCGGCTTTTTTATTTATACAACCAAAGGAGAATCTATTATGAGAAGTGATGAAATTAAAAAAGGAATTAAAAGAACACCTCACAAGTCCCTTTTGAAATCTTTAGGACTTACTGATGAAGAAATTAAAAGACCATTAATTGGTGTAGCTGGATCATTTAATGAAATTGTCCCAGGACATATGCATTTAAGAAGTATCATTGATGCTGTTAAAGCTGGAGTTAGAACTGCTGGTGGAATTCCAATGGAATTTAATACTATTGCAGTTTGTGATGGTCTTGCTATGAACCATGAAGGAATGAAATATTCCCTTGTTACTAGAGAAATAGTTGCAGATTCAATTGAAGCAACTGGTATGGCAATGCCCTTTGATGCTATGGTTTTTATTCCTAGTTGTGATAAAGTTGTTCCTGGAATGTTAATGGCAGCAGCAAGATTGAACATTCCATGTATCTTTGTAAGTGGTGGTCCAATGCTTGCTGGAAATTTTAGAAATGAAAAAATTGGACTTAGTAATGTTTTCGAATATATTGGTCAATATGAAAATAATCAAATAACAGAAGATGAATTAAAAGAAGTTGAAAATATAGCTTGTCCAACTTGTGGATCTTGTTCTGGTATGTATACAGCAAATACTATGAACTGTTTAACTGAAGCTCTTGGAATGGCTTTACCTGGAAACGGTACTGTTCCTGCTGTATATTCAAAGAGATTGAGATTGGCTAAATTAACTGGAATGCAAATTATGAAAGTTCTTGATAAAAATCTTAAACCTTCAGATATAATGACAAAGGAAACTTTTTACAATGCCCTAAGAGTTGATATGGCATTGGGAGGTTCTACAAATACTACTCTACATCTTTGTGAAATTGCTAAAAATATGAATGTGGATTTGGATTTATATGATTTTGATAAAGCTTCTAAAGAAACTCCTCAACTTTGCAAATTATCCCCTTCTGGAAAATATTTTATAGAAGATTTAGATGCTGCTGGAGGAATTCCTGGAGTTATGAAAAATCTTGATGAACTTAATCTTATTAATCCAAGTATGACAGTTTCTCTTACTACCCAAACAGAAATTGCTAAAAATGCCAAAATTTCAAATGAAGATGTTATTCATAAGTTTGAAAATGCCTATAATAAAACTGGAGGTCTTTCAGTTTTAAGAGGAAATATTGCTAAAAATGGATGTATTGTTAAAAGTGCTGGAGTTTTACCTAAAATGCTAGTTCACTCAGGACCTGCTAAAGTTTTCAATTCAGAAGAAGAGGCCATTGAAGGAATTTATAGCAATAAAATAGTAAAAGGTGACGTTATTGTTATTAAATATGAAGGAATTAAAGGTGGACCTGGAATGAGAGAAATGCTATCACCAACTGCTGCTATTGCAGGAATGGGATTAGATGAAGACGTAGCTCTTTTAACAGATGGACGATTCTCTGGTGCTACTAGAGGAGCATCAATAGGACATATTAATCCTGAAGCTTATGAATATGGAGAAATTGGTATTGTGGAAAATGGCGATATTATTGAAATTGATATTCCTAATGGAAATTTAAATGTAAAACTTAGCGATGAAGAAATTGCCAAAAGAATGAAAAATTTCAAACCTTTACAACATAACAATAAAAGTATTTGCTTAAAAAAATTATGAGGTGTTATATGAAAATTACTGGAGCTAGAATTTTATTAGAAACTTTAAAAAGAGAAGGAGTTACAGATATCTTTGGGTATCCTGGAGGAAAAGTAATTCCAATCTATAATGAACTTTTTGATTTTAAAGGAATCAACCATATTATGAATAGACACGAACAAGGGTCTTCCCATGCTGCTGATGGATATGCCAGAACAACTAATAAAACTGGAGTCTGCCTTTCAACATCTGGCCCTGGAGCAACTAATTTAGTTACTGGAATTATGACTGCTCATATGGATTCTGTTCCATTACTTGCTATAACTGGACAAGTAGCTTGTAACGAAATTGGAACTGATGGATTTCAAGAATCAGATATCATGGCCATTACAATGCCAATAACAAAACATAGTTATCTTGTAAGAGATATTAATCAACTGGCTGGAATAATTAAAGAGGCTTTATATATAACTAAAAATGGTAGACCTGGACCTGTTTTAATTGATTTTCCTGTGGATATTCAAATGCAAGAAATTGATTTTGAAGATTTTGAAAAACAATATTCTAACTCACATTTTCATATGGAAAATAAAAAAGATACTTCAAAATTAGAGGAAGTTATTGAAATTATAAATTCATGTGAAAGACCTTTAATCTTAGCTGGAGGAGGTTCCAAACATTCTAAAGAAGAACTGAAAGATTTTGCTGAAAAAATAAATTCACCTATTGCTTTTACTCTTATGGGAATTGGATCACTAAATCATGAACTTTCCCTTGGAATGCTAGGAATGCATGGAAGCATTGTGGCTAATAAAGCTGTTTCTCAAGCTGACGTTCTTATTGCTATTGGTATGAGATTTGATGATAGAGTAACTTGCAATGTAAAAACTTTTGCACCTCAAGCTAAAATTATTCATATTGATATTGATAATGTTGAAATTAATAAAATAAAACAATGTACACATATAGTTGGGGACTGTAAAGATATTTTACAAACTATAACTCCCCTTGTAAATAGAGATTATTCTGTATGGAACGAAGAAATATTCGCACTAAAAAATAGCACTAAATTTAGCTATACTCCTACAGATTCTATTAAACCACAAGAAGCAATTGATGTAATTAGTAAACTTTTACCTGAAGCTTATGTTGTTACTGATGTTGGACAACATCAAATGTGGACAGCTCAATTTTATAACTTACATCATACAATTTGTACTTCTGGAGGAGGAGGTACAATGGGATTTGGGCTACCTGCTTCAATTGGAGTTCAAATTGGAAATCCTAATTCACAGGTTGTTGCTATTTTAGGAGATGGTGGTTTTCAAATGACAAGCCAAGAACTTATGACTATTTCCCAGTATAAATTGCCAATAAAAATTATTATTATTGATAATTCTTATTTAGGAATGGTTAGACAATGGCAAGAACTATTCTTTGATAAAAGATATTCCTCTGTAAGTTTAGAACAAAATCCAGATTTTGTGGCACTTGGAAAATCTTATAATATTAAATCTATAAAAATTGAAAATCCTAAAAATTTAGAAAAAATCTTGAAGGAAAATCTATTTACAGATGAGCCTGTTTTAATAGATATTAAAGTAACTAAAGAAGAAAATACTTATCCAATGGTTCCAGCTAAAGGAAACATTAGTGAGATGATTATAGGAGGTTAAAATGAAACTTTTAATTGTAGCAAGACATAGCCCTTGGACTCTAAGTAGACTTATTGGATTAACTAGTAGACTTGGAATTTTTATAAATGAATTCTCTTTTAAAATTGATAACCAAACTTCTAATATTACTCTTTCTTTTTCTGAAGAGAACCAAAAAGAAATTTATTTAAAAAAACAAATTGAAAGACTTATTGATGTCTTTAATGTTTCTGAAATTAAAGATAAAAATTAACACATTCTCAAACTATTCATTATATATATTCATAGAACGCCTACTGTTTATTTAATGTATTTTACATTGCGGACTTTTTTTGATAAGATGTTACAAATAATTAAAAGAAGGAGAAAGAAATGTTTACATTTGAAATTATATTTATAATAAGCATACTGCTAGTCCTTATCGGTCTCGTAACAGGTTTGATTTCATTGAATTGCCTTAAAGTTACTGATAATAGTTTTGTAGTACTTAAGTATAAATATATTTTAGAGAAACATTGTAAATGTATTTAATCTTTAATCTTATAAACTAATATAAAACTTTTTGATGACCCAATGGAATCTATTCCATTGGGTCATTTTTGTTTAAGCAGAATTATTTTATAAAATATAAAAGGACGGTATTCTTATGGAATCAAAAACAATAAGCGGGGCAAAAATCTTATTAGAGTGTTTATCTAGACTTGGAGTCACTGATATGTTTGGATATCCAGGAGGTTCTGTCCTTAAAATTTATGATGAATTATATGACTTCAAAAAAATAAAACATTATCTTGCAAGACATGAGCAAGGTGCAATTCATGGAGCAGATGGTTATGCTAGATCAAGTGGAAAAGTTGGTGTTTGCTTAGCTACCTCTGGACCTGGGGTTACAAATATTGTTACTGGAATTATGACTGCTCATATGGACTCTGTTCCTTTACTTGCTATAACTGGACAAGTTCAAACAACTTTGCTTGGAACTGATTCCTTTCAAGAAACTGATATTGTTGGTATTACTATTCCAATAACAAAAACAAATTATCTTATTACAGATATTAGAGATTTACCTAGAATAATCAAAGAAGCTTACTATCTTTCAAAAACTGGAAGACCTGGTCCTGTATTAATAGATATACCAAAGGATATACAAAGCACTGAAATATCAATTGATGAATTTGAAAAATTATTTGAAAAAGACTTTATCCTTGAAGGATATGATCCAATTTACAAGGGACATGCTGGACAAATAAAAAGAGCCACTGAGCTTATTAAAAGTTCAAAAAGTCCTTTAATAATATCTGGGGCAGGAATACTTAAATCTGGTGCTTCTGATGAACTATTAATATTTGCTGAAAAAATAAATTGTCCTGTTACTTGTACTTTCCTGGGCCTTGGAGGATTTCCAAGTAATCACAAATTAATGCTAGGAATGCTTGGATTACATGGAACTGTTGCTTCAAACTATGCAACTAAACAAGCTGATTTAATTATAGCAGCAGGTATGAGATTTGATGAAAGAGTTACAGGGAACATAAAAGAATTCTGTCCAAATGCAAAAATTATTCATATTGATATTGATCCTGCTGAAATTGATAAGAATATAGTTTCCAATGTGCCTATAGTTGGAGATTTAAATAATGTTCTTAATAAACTTAACGATAATTTACAAAGTTTAACTCATGAAGAATGGATTGATAAAATTAATACTTGGAAAAGAGAATACCCTTTGATTATACCTGAAAGCAATGATAATTCTTTAGTTCCTCAATATGTTTTTAATAAATTAAATACTTTGTTAAAAGATGACACTCTTATTGCAACAGATGTTGGACAACATCAAATGTGGACAGCTCAATTTATTAATTTTAATAAACCTAATACACTTATTTCATCTGGGGGAGCTGGTACAATGGGATTTGGATTACCTGCTGCAATAGGAGCACAAATTGCAAATCCTAACAAAAATGTAGTACTAATAGTTGGAGATGGTAGTATCCAAATGACTATCCAAGAATTGATACTTTTAAGGGAATACAACCTTCCTATAAAAATTTTAATAATTAATAACTCTTGCTTAGGAATGGTTAGACAATTACAAGAAGTTTTTAATGAAAAAAGATACTCTCAAGTGGATTTAACATATAATCCTGATTTTGTAAAAATTGGTGAAGCCTATGATATTAAATCTATGAAACTATCAACAAAAGAAGATCTAAATGAAAATCTAGAAAATTTACTTAATTTAAACGAACCTGTTTTAATAGAATTTGTAGTTGATAAGAATCAAAATGTTTTACCTATGGTACCTAGTAATTATTCTGTTGATAAAATGATTGGAAAAAAAGGAGTGATTTAAATGACTAAAACATCAGAAGTTTTAATTATTACTAAAAATACAAATGGAATAGTAGCTAGGATTATGCTCCTTTTTAATAAACGTGGATATCTTGTACAAAAAATGACAGCTGGAGCAACAAACAAAGAAGGTTACGCTAGATTAACTTTAAGTGTACAAGGGGACGAACAAATTTTACATCAAATACAAAAACAAGTTTATAAAATTATAGATGTGGTTAAGGTTAAAATCTTTCCTGAAGAAAATGTTCTTAGAAGAGAATTAATGTTAGTAAAAGTTAATTCATCACCTGGAACTCGTTCTCAAATAATTCAAATAGCTGATGTCTATAGGGGAAAAATATTAGATGTAGCTTCAAATTCCATAGTTATTGAGCTTACTGGGAAAGTTCCTAAGCTCAGAGGTTTCTTAGAACTCATGAAGGAATATGGAATTTTAGAAGTAGCTAAAACTGGAACCCTTGCAATGTCAAGAGGAGAAAAAATATAGGAGGATTTTATGAAAAACATCAAAATTGTAGATACAACTTTAAGAGATGGAGAACAAACACCTCGGGTGAATTTAAATACTAATGAAAAATTAAGAATAGCAAAACAATTGGAACATTTGGGAGTAGACGTTATTGAAGCAGGTTTTGCAATTGCATCACCTGGAGATTTTGAAGCAGTGAGTTTAATAGCTAAAGAAATTAAAAAATCAACTGTTTCTAGTTTATCTAGACTTGTTAAAAAAGATATTGATGCTTCTGTTAGAGCTCTTAAAGAAGGAACTAAAACAAGAATTCATGTTTTTATTGCAACTTCCCCAATACATAGAAAATTTAAATTAAAAATGAGCAAAGAAGAAATTATAAATAGTATACAGGAAAATGTTGCCTATGCTAGAAAATTTGTAGATGAAGTGGAATTTTCTTGTGAAGATGGAACAAGAACAGAAAAAGAATTTTTAGTTGAAGCTTATTCAACAGCTATTGAAGCTGGAGCTACAATATTAAATGTCCCTGATACTGTTGGTTATAGAACACCTGAAGAAATGTATTCTCTTATTTCTTATTTAAAATCTAATATAAGAAATATTGAAAAAGCTGAAATATCAGTTCATTGTCATAATGATTTAGGACTTTCAGTAGCTAATTCAATAGCCTCTATTAAAGGAGGTGCAACTCAAATTGAATGTACAATAAATGGTTTAGGAGAAAGAGCAGGAAATACTTCTTTAGAAGAAGTGGTTATGATCATTAATACTCGTACTGATATATTTAAAGAATACCAAACAAATATTAATACTAAACAATTGTACCCTACTAGCAAATTAGTTGGTTTGTTAACAGGTGTTGAACCTCAACCAAATAAAGCTATTGTTGGAGCAAATGCCTTTTCCCATGAATCTGGAATTCATCAACATGGAGTTTTGGAAAATCCAGAAACATATGAAATTATGAAACCAGATACAGTGGGAAGAACTAGTGACAGTCTTATACTTGGAAAACTTTCTGGAAAACATGCTTTTATTGATAAATTAAATACTTTAGGAATCCATAATTTATCTGAAGACAAAGTATCTCAACTATTTGATGCATTTAAAAAATTAGCAGATAAAAAGAAATATATTCTAGATGATGATATTATTGCATTAATTGCAGGAGATGCAGGTATTTCAACAAATGGCAAATTCAAACTTAAACATTTTGAGATTTATAGGGATAATAATAAAACAAAAGCAAAGGTTGAAATATTAGAAAATGGAAATTTAAAAACTGGAGAAGCCTATGGAGATGGTCCTGTGGATGCAGCTTTCCAAGTTATTAATAAAATATTTGGTTCTGAACCTTTCTTATCTGAATATAAATTAGATGCAATAACAGAGGATGTTGATGCTCAAGCTCAAGCAACAGTGATAATTTTAAATAAAGAAAAAGAATATATAGGCCGTGGACAAAGTACTGATATTGTTGAAGCAAGTATAAAAGCTTACATTAATGCAATAAATAGAGTTTGCAGCCTTGGAAAAACATTATTTGATAAAATTTGGGATAATCATGTTATTATAGGAAAAACTGGAGAAGCTCAGTTACTTTATATTGATTTACACTTACTTCATGAGGTAACTTCTCCCCAAGCCTTTTCTGGATTGAAACTAAAAAATAGAACTGTTAGAAAACCAGAACTATGCTTTGCCACTATGGATCATAATACTCCAACCACTGTGGAAGAAAGAAAATGTATTAAGGATCCTTTCTCTCAAGCCCAATTGGATGCTTTGGAAAATAACTGTAAAGAGTTTGGAGTAGAGCTTGCACATATGAATGATGAAAGAAATGGAATTGTTCACACTGTTGGCCCTGAGCAAGGATTAACTCAACCAGGAAAAACAATTGTATGTGGAGATAGCCATACTGCAACTCATGGAGCCTTTGGAGCTATTGCATTTGGTATAGGAACAAGTGAAGTTGAGCATGTTCTTGCAACTCAAACCTTGTGGCAAAAAAAACCAAAAACAATGGGAGTTAAAATAACTGGAAATTTACCTAAGGGAGTTTATGCTAAAGATATTATATTACACTTTATAAAAACTTATGGAGTTGCTGTTGGAAATGGCTATGCTTTTGAATTCTTTGGAGATACTATTGAAAATTTAGACATGGAAAGCAGATTAACAATTTGTAATATGGCCATTGAAGCTGGAGGAAAATCTGGAATTATAGCTCCTGATGAAAAAACTTTTGAATATTTAAAAGGAAGACCTTATGCTCCTAATGAAGAAGAATGGGAAAATATGCTTTCTAAATGGAAAATGTTAAAAACAGATTCCCCTGAAGCCTTTGATAAGATAATCAACTTAGATGTAAGTAATTTAGAGCCTCAGATTACTTGGGGAACTTCTCCTGAAATGGGAATGAATATAACAGATACTTTCCCAATCATAAAGGATATAAATGATAAGAAAGCCTATGAATATATGGGACTAACTCCTGGAGCATCTCCTGAAAGCATTCCATTAAAACACGTTTTTATAGGTTCTTGTACCAATGGACGATTAAGTGATTTAAAAATTGCAGCTTCATATATAAAGGGAAGAAAAATAAATCCTAATATTTCAGGAATAGTTGTACCTGGATCTCAAATCATTAAAAAACAAGCTGAAGAACTTGGAATTGACAAAATATTTAAAGATGCTGGTTTCCAGTGGAGAGAATCTGGATGTTCTAGTTGTCTTGGAATGAATCCTGATTTAATACCTTATGGGGAGCACTGTGCTTCCACATCAAATAGAAATTTTGAAGGTAGACAAGGAAATGGTGCTAGAACTCATTTAATAAGTCCAGCTATGGCTGTTCTTGCTGCAATTTATGGTCATTTTATAGATGCTAGATTTGAAATTGAGGAGGTTTAATTATTATGAAAGCTTTTACTAAATATAGTGGAACTATCATTCCAATTATGCATAACAATATTGATACTGATCAACTTATTCCTAAACAGTATCTTAAAAGTACTGAAAAGACTGGTTTTGGAGACTATGTTTTTGATGAATGGAGATATAATCAAGATAGAAGTGAAAATGAAAACTTTAATTTAAATAAACCTCAATATAAAACTGGAACTATTTTAATTACTGGTGAAAACTTTGGATGTGGATCTTCAAGAGAACATGCTGCTTGGGCATTACAAGATTATGGAATACATGTAATTATTGCAGGAAGTTATTCTGGAATATTTTATATGAACTGGCTAAATAACGGACATCTTCCTATTATTCTTCCTAGGGATCAAAGGGAAAAACTTGCCCTTATCCCTGGAGATGAAAAAATTACAATTGATTTAGAAAATAATAAGGTCATAACCAATGAATTTAACTTTAGTTTTCAATTGGAAGAATCTTGGAAAACTAAACTATTAAAAGGTCTCGATGCTATTGACGTTACATTAGAATCTATCAATTTAATAAAAGAATATGAAAATAAAAATTATTAGGAGGATATATGGATTATAAAATCACCATTTTAAAGGGAGATGGAATAGGCCCTGAAATTGTAAATGAAGGAATTAAAATTTTTGATAAAATTGGAAAAATATACAATCATAATTTCATCTATAAAAGAGGTTACTTAGGTGGAGAATCAATTGACAAATATGGAGTTCCTCTTAGTGAAGAAACTATAAAATTATGTAAAGAAAGTGATTCTATACTTTTGGGATCTATTGGAGGTCCTAAATGGGATGATATTGATCCTAATCTTAGACCTGAAAAAGGATTATTACAAATAAGAAAAGCTCTTAATCTTTATTGTAATTTAAGACCTGCAATGTTGTTTGAATCTCTTAAGGATTCTTCCCCTTTAAAAGAGTCTATTATTAAAGGTGGATTAGACATTATGGTAGTTAGAGAACTAACTGGAGGACTATATTTTGGCCCTAGAAATAGAGATGAAGAAAAAGCCTATGATACTTTACTTTATTCTAATTTTGAAGTTGAGAGAATAGCTAAAAAAGCTTATGAAATTGCTAAATTAAGAAAAAATAGAATAATAAATGTTGATAAAAGAAATGTTTTAGATAGTTCTAAACTTTGGAGAGATGTTGTTATTAAAGTTGGAGAGGATTATCCTGAAGTTAAGGTTGATCATATGTATGTGGATAATGCTGCTATGCAATTAGTTGTTAATCCAAAACAATTTGATGTTATTTTAACTGGAAATTTATTTGGAGATATTTTATCTGATGAAGCTTCTATGCTAACTGGTTCAATTGGGATGCTTCCATCTGCTAGTTTAGGTGATTCTAAATTAGGAATATACGAACCTGTTCACGGATCTGCTCCTGATATTGCAGGAAAAGAAATTGCTAATCCAATAGCAACTATATTATCTGTTGCTATGATGTTAAAATATTCCTTTAATTTAGTTAAAGAAAGTGAAGCTATTGAAGCTTCAGTGAAAAAAGTTTTAGATCAGGGTTATAGAACTCCTGATATATACAGTGAAGGAACTAAGAAAATTTCAACTTCTCAAATGGGGGACTTAATAGCATGGAACATACATTAAATAAAAAAGAAATTTTGAATTTTAAAAATATTTCTTTTACAAGAAATAGAAGAAAGATATTAGATAAAATCAATTGGAATATAAATTCTGGGGAACACTGGGCACTAATTGGACTTAATGGAACTGGAAAATCAACATTACTTAATATGATTCCTGCCTATTCTTTTCCTAGTAGCGGAGAACTTACTGTATTTGGGAATTTATTTGGAAATTGTGTTTGGGCTAATGTTAGAGAAAAATTAGGTTTTGTAAGTTCTAGTTTATCTAACTTTTCAAACATTTTAAACATTCAAAGTGTTGAAAATATTATAATTTCTGGGAAATTTAGTTCCATTGGAATATATGAAAAAATTAATGATAAAGATATTAAGTTAGCTAATAAATTAATAGAGGAATTTGGAATCTCCTATTTAATTAATAAAAATTATAAAAACTTTTCACAAGGGGAAAAAATGAAGGTTCTTTTAGCTAGGGCATTTATGAATAATCCAAAACTTCTTATTTTAGATGAACCTTGTACTGGTTTGGATTTAAAATCTAGAGAACATTTCTTAAATCTTTTAAGAAATACCACACAAAAAACAACAGCACCATTTATATATGTTACACATCAGTTAGATGAACTTATTCCTGAAATTACCCATGTGGCAATTTTAGGAAAAGATGGAACTATGATTGCAACTGGAAAAAAAGAAGAAGTACTTACAGAAAAAAATCTATCTACTTTATATGAAGTGGATGTAAAATTAGTTTGGGAACAAGGAAGACCTTGGGTCATCGTTAAATAATATAAATATATAAAAATTAGGAGGAAACAATTATGGCAGGAAACATCTTAGGAACAAAGGTATATTATAATGCAGATTGTAATTTAGAAAAATTAGTAGGTAAAAACATTACAGTTTTAGGTTATGGATCACAAGGACATGCTCATTCTTTAAATTTAAAAGAATCTGGAATGAATGTTACTATTGGACTTAGAAAAACTTCAAAATCTTGGGAAGTTGCTGAAGAGGCTGGATTTGTTGTTAAAGAAACAGGAGAAGCAGTAAAAAATGCAGATATCGTAATGATTTTAACACCAGATGAAACTCAAGCTGATACATACAAAACTTCTGTAGAACCAAATTTAAAAGAAGGAGCTTATATTGGATTTGGACATGGATTCAATATTCATTTTGATAAAATTGTTCCATCTAAAAGTACAAATGTATTTATGGTTGCACCTAAAGGACCTGGACATTTAGTAAGAAGAACATTTACAGAAGGATCTGGAGTTCCTTGTTTAGTAGCTGTAAATCAAGATCCTAGTAAAGATACTATGGAAATTGCTTTAGCTTGGGCTGCTGGAATTGGTGGAGGAAGATCTGGTATTTTAGAAACTACATTTAAACAAGAAACTGAAACTGACTTATTTGGAGAACAAGCTGTTCTTTGTGGTGGAGTTACAGAACTTATTAAAACTGGTTTTGAAGTATTAACTGAAGCAGGTTATGATCCAGTTAACGCTTATTTCGAATGTTTACATGAAATGAAATTAATTGTAGATTTAATTTATGAAGGTGGATTCACTAAAATGAGACAGTCTATATCTAATACAGCTGAATACGGAGATTTCGCAACTGGACCTAGAATCATTACGCCTGAAACTAAAAAAGCAATGGAAGATGTATTAGCTGATATTCAATCTGGTAAATTTGCAAATGAATTCCTTGCTGATTCAAAAGCAGGGCAACCATTCTTAAAAGAAAAAAGAGCTGCAGCTTCAAATCATGAAATAGAAAAAGTAGGAAAAGAATTAAGAGGATTAATGCCTTGGATCAGAGAAGAATTCTAGAAAGAATTCCTTAGGAGAATATCGAAAGATATTCTCCTTTTTTTATTTGTATGATATAATTAGTTTATAAGATTATGTAATTTTAAGAGGTGAAGTCATGAAAAAAGTTAAATTTTTTTATAATCCTTTTTCTGGAGAAAGAACAATACTAAAATATTTAGATTATATTATAAATGCTTATCAAAAAAAAGAATTTTTAATTATTCCTTTTAGAATAAGTTATAATTTCAATCTTAAAAACGCTTTTCTAGATGTAGACGATAGTTATGACCATATTCTAATTTCTGGTGGTGATGGAACTATCAATAAAATAGTAAATACTATGAAAAATAATAATATTAATCTTCCAATTGCTGTTTTACCAGCTGGAACTGCCAATGATTTTGCCAATGTTTTAAATATGCCTAAAAATATTATCCATTCTGTTGACAAAATATTAAATAGTAAAGTTTCAAGTATTGATTTAGGACTTGCTAATAATCAATACTTTGTAAATATCTTTAGTTGTGGGCTTTTTACAGATGTATCACAAAAAACATCCTCTGAATATAAAAATATATTTGGAAAACTAGCCTATTATTTTACAGGATTAAAGGAACTACCTAAATTTAAATTACTAAATTTATCTCTAAAATCTGAAGATTTTTCATATGAAGGAGAATCAATTTTATTTTTTGTTTTTAACGGAAAAAGTGCTGGTTCCTTTGAAATAGCCCATGACTCTTGTATTAATGATGGACTATTAAATGTCATTGTTATTTCAAATGAAAACTTAATGAAAATCATAAAAATTCTTCCTCAATTTTTACTTAAAAAAAATTTTTCTTATCCTAAAGGAATTTTACATTTTAAAACATCTGAACTTTCTATTGATGTTTCAAATAAATATTACTCTACAGATATTGATGGGGAAAAGGGACCTAATTTTCCTGTTAAAATTTCTTGTATAAAAAATGGTCTTAAAATATTGGGAAATAATTGAAAACTATTTATATCTATTTATAAAAATGAGATAAGTGACTTATACATTCACTTATCTCATTTTTATTTTATTTTTTTATATCTGTTAAGTTCACTTTATAAACTTCTAAATTTTTTTGTTTTAAGAATTTTTCTGCCTTATCCTTAAAGCTATTTACATCCCCTGTAACATAAAATTCTACATTTCCTTTTTTCTTGTTTTCATTTAACAAACTATTTTCTCTAAGTGTTCTATAAACTTCCCTTACACATTCATCACTTGGTACAATAATTTCTCCGCTAAATTTTTTTCTTATTTCTTCCTTTATAAAGGGATAGTGGGTACATGCTAACAAAAGAGCTTCTGAGGTTTTAGAAACATGGGACATATATTCATCTAAAATATCATCTCTATTTTCAATTGTTTCCCATCCCTTTTCTATCATTGGACACAGCAATTCACACCCAATAACATTTACCTTTATTTTTTTATTTTTGTTATTTATTTTCCTTTTATGATCTCCACTTTTAGCTGTAAAAGGTGTACATAAAACTGAAACTTCCTTGTAGCCTCCATCTAAAACTATTTCAACCCCTGCATCTATAATTCCAACAATTGGAATGTTACAATGCCCTTTCAAATAATCTAATGCTGCTATAGAAGCAGTATTACAAGCTACAACTATCATTTTACATTTATTTAAAATTAAGAATTCAACAATTCTCAATGCAAATTTTCTTATTTCTTCCTTTGTTCTTCCTCCATAAGGAATATTTTTTGTATCTCCAACATATATTATATCTTCATTAGGCATTAGCTTAACTAAACTTTTTAAAACACTAACTCCTCCTAGACCTGAATCAAGAACCCCTATACTACATGATCTCACCATTTCTTCACTCTCCAAACTCTCTATATTCTAAAATAAATCTTTTATACTATTTAAAATAACACTTCTAACGTCTTCATTTTCTAACGATAAATTTTTTATCATATTTTTTATTTTAAGTCTTTTGGAATTCTTACTATCTTCATAGGGACATTTATTTTTTAAAATTGGTAATTTTAATCTCTTTGAATAATCAATCAAGTCTTTTTCTTCAACAAATGACATTGGCCTAATTACTGTTACATTATGAATCTTTGAAATATAAGATGGCTTCATTACATTTCTGTTTCCTTGATAAAATATATTCATTAAAAAAGTTTCTATTATATCATCTTTATGATGTCCTAATGCTAGTTTTTTTATATTTTTTTCTTTCATGAAAGAGTACAATATTCCTCTTCTTAACCTTCCACATAAAAAACAAGGATTTTTCTCTTTAGAATCACCTTCTACTAAAGCATTTAATTTTGTCTTTATTATCTCTAATTTCAAACCTAAAAATTCACAATATTCAATTACATCATTTAAATCAGATATATCCTCTTCCATATGAATATGAATAGGTATAATTTCAAAATTCATATTGGAAATTATTTTTATTCTCACTAGGGAATTTAATAAAACAAGGCTGTCTTTTCCACCAGATACACCTACTAAAATCCTATCTTTTTCCTCAATCATATTAAATCTATGCATGGCTTTTCCTATCTTACTCCAAAGAAGCTTGCCATAGCCCTTATCTTCAATAAATTTTAACACTTCTCTTTTCTTTTTAATATCTATACTATCCATTTTTATTTCCCTTTGTATATCCCATAATATAATCTAAATTTACATTTCTCAAAGAATTAAATATACTTTGTTTTATATTTGAATTATTTTTTTCTAGCTCACTTAAAAGTTGTTTTATTTCTAATCTTTTTGAATCTTTTTCTCCAGACTGAACAGAACATCCACAACCCATAGGAGATATTTCATTTTTATTCATATATGAAATAATATCTTTCTCTTTAACATAAGCCATAGGTCTAATTACCGTCAGTTTCCCACTGGTAGAATTTACTTTAGGAATCATTGTTTTTATTGTTCCTGCATAAAACATATTTATAAGACCTGTTTCCACAATATCATCAAAATGATGTCCCAAGGCAAGTTTATTGCATCCTAGTTCTTCCACTTTATTATATAATACTCCCCTTCTCATCTTAGCACAAAGAAAACAAGGATTATCTGGCTCTTCTCTAAAGGCAACATCCCAAACATTTGAACCAAAAATTTCACAAGGAATTTTTAATTTTATTAGGTTTTCCTTGAAATCAAGTAAATCTTCCTTTGAAAAACCTGGATCCATTGAAATAAATACCACTTCAAAATTTTTGCTTTTATCCCTTTTTAATTCTTGAAATAATTTGCAAAGAATTAAACTATCTTTTCCTCCTGATACTCCAACTGCTATTTTATCTCCATCTTCTATTAAATTAAAGTCCTTAATTCCTTTAATAAATTTTCTCCAGATTTTCTTTCTATAAGATTGTCTCAAGCTTTCTAAATAAAAATCTTTTTCTAAACTTAGCATCATTTCTATTTCCTTTCTTTTTTTATAGAATAATTATATCATAATTTTTAAGTATTAAAAATTTTTTTTATATTCTTTATTAGAATATGATATAATTAGTTTATCTAAAGATAAAATCTGTTTAGAAAGGGTGATATTATGAATGAAATTGATATTAAAATATTAAAGTTTTTAGTTTCAGGAAAAGCTTATAGTGATGATGCAATATTAAAAAATCTTGGTATAACTAAAGAAGAATTAGATGCTGCTTTATTAACTCTACTTGATTTAGGATATATTGAAACTTATGAAGACTATTTAAAAAGAACAAATAGTGATGGGAAGCCAGCTTGTATGTCCAGTAGTTGTGGGTCTAATTGCTCTGGTTGTGGAATGAAAGTTTCTCCCGAAAGCTATAAAAATATTAAAGTTATAACTGCTAAAGCTATTCGTGAATTTGAATTCTAAATTAATTTAAAAGGACTAATTATCTAATTAGTCCTTTTTTTATTTTCTTCTATAATAAAATTGTTTTCTTTCTCTTCTTCTATTTAATCTAAAGGAAATATGAATATAATTGCTCTTTGAGTGATAATATATTTGATCAAAACTATATCCAGATTTTCTTATTTTTCTCAAAGCATTATTTAACTCCCATTTTCCATTAACTGTAAAATCAACAGCTAATCCATCCTTATGAGCTGAATGTTTTGAACCTCCAACTAGTCTATTAATATTTCCACTTCTATACCAGCTATTTATTTTAAGTTCTTTTCCTACTATTCTTCTAATATCTTCCATTCTTCTTGCAGTATATACTATATTTCTATAATTTTTTTTATTTGGATAATTATTAAAATGAAGACGGCTTCCTTTTCTACTAATAGTAGCTTCTGAAAAAGTAAAATGTCTAGATATTTTAAAGTTTCCTCTTCTTTTTATCTTTCCACAACTTATAAAACTAATGGATAATAATATTATACAGATTATTTTTTTCATAGTCTTCTCCAATTAATCATTTTTTATTTTCTATTATACCATATAAAATATTATTTGTAATTTATTTGTATACATTGTATAATACATTACTAGACGCTAAGACATTATACAGATAATTAATTATATAAGGAGTCATTTTATGATAAAAATAGGTAAACGACAAAAATTAAAAGTAAACAATTATACATCTATTGGATTATACTTGGATGCTGAAACAGGGGACGAAAATGATAACATTCTTCTTCCAAAAAATGAATTTGAATTACTAGATGAAAAACCAAATGTTGGAGATGAATTGGATGTTTTTATTTACAGCGATTCAGAAGATAGACTTATCTCTACACTAAGAACATCTTATGCAACTGTTGGTACTATAAAAAGCTTAGAAGTTACTGATATCAACCCAAAAATAGGAGCATTTTTAGATTGGGGATTAAAAAAAGATTTATTACTACCAAGAGGTCAAGAGGTATGTCCTCTAGAAATTGGTAAAAAATATTTAGTTGGAGTTTATGAAGATAAAAAAGGTAGAATTTCTTCTACTATGAAAATTTATAATTTCCTTTTACCATGTAGCGATTATGAAAAAAATGATTTAGTTAAAGGAACTGTTTATAGTATTGATGAAGAAATCGGAGTTTTTGTTGCTGTTGACAATAGGTATTTTGGACTTATGCCAAACAACGAATTTTTTAAATCTTATAAAATAGGAGATGAAGTTAGTGCTCGTGTTATAAGAGTTAGAGAAGATGGTAAATTAGATCTTTCTCCTAGATTACGTGCTTATGAGCAAATGGATAAGGATGAGGAATTAATTGTAGAAAAAATGAAACTTCTAAAGGATGCATTTTATTTTAATGATAAATCTTCCCCTGAAGAAATCTATGATTATTTTGGTATTAGTAAAAAAGCTTTTAAAAGAGCTATTGGAGGATTATTTAAAAAACAAATTATTATTAAAACTCCAAATGGATTCAAATTAAATCAATAAATAAATTAATAAATATCCTAAAGAGAAAGTTTAAACTTTCTCTTTTTTATTTTAATTAAAAGTATTTATATGAAAACAATTGACGAAGTTTTTTATTTTTGCTATACTGGGTACTGGTAGAACAAAAAATAAAAATTTGGAGGATAGTTATGAAAAAAATTCTTATAGTTGGAGGAGTTGCTGGTGGAGCTTCTGCTGCTGCTAGACTTAGAAGACATAGTGAAGAAGATCAAATAATAATGTTTGAAAAAGGACCTCATGTTTCTTTCTCAAATTGTTGTTTACCTTATCATTTAGGAGGAACTGTTAAGGAAGCTGAAGATTTAGTTCTTATGTCACCTGAGAAATTTATTAAACAATATAACATAGAAGCTAGAATAAATAATGAAGTTATTTCAATAGATAGAGACTCTAAAAATATTAGAGTTAAAAATACTCTAACTGGAGAAGAATACAATGAAAGTTATGATAAACTTATCCTATCTCCTGGTGCTAAACCAATTGTTCCAAATATTCCTGGAATTGAAAAAATAAATCATTTCTCAATAAGAAATGTTACTGACATAGATAATTTAAATAAATTTATAAAATCTTCTAATTCTGTAAATATTTCTGTTATTGGTGGAGGATTTATAGGAGTTGAAACTTGTGAAAATTTAAAAGAAGCTGGTTACAATGTGACACTTATAGAAGCAGCTAAACAAATAATGAAACCCTTTGATTATGACATGGTTCAAATACTTCATAAAGAATTAGTTGATAAGGGAATTAATCTTATTATAAATGATAAAGTTTGTTCATTTGAAGATAAAACTGTAATATTAGAATCTGGAAAAAGCATAAATGTTGATACTGTTATTATGGCTATTGGAGTTCTTCCTGAAACTAAGTTAGCTAAAAACTCTGGACTTGAACTAGGTCCTCTAGGTGGAATTAAAACAGATTCAAACTATATGACTAATGATGAAAATATTTATGCTGTTGGAGATGCTATTGAAGTTTATGGAGCACTGTTTAATGACTATTTTAAGCTTCCTCTTGCTGGCCCAGCTCAAAAACAAGCTAGAAGTGTTGCAGATCACATTAATGGAATGAAAATAAATAACAAAGGATTTATTGGTTCTTCTGTTATAAAAGTATTTGACTATAATGGCGCTTCAACAGGTCTTACAGAAGAATTTATTAAAATGAAAAAAATGAATATTCACTATAATGTTGTTTGGGCCATACCTGGAGACGGAGTAGGATTAATGCCTAGCTCTAATCCTCTACATTTTAAGCTTATTTATGAGGTTCCTTCTGGAAGAATACTAGGAGCCCAAGCTGTAGGGAAAGGAAATGTTGACAAAAGAATAGATGTTATTGCAACTGGAATCAAACTAAATGCCACTATAGATGACTTAAAAGATTTAGAATTGTGTTACGCTCCTCCCTTTGGAACTGCAAAGGATGTTGTAAATTTTGGTGGATATATTGCAAGTAATCTTCTTAATGGTGACTATAAACAAATAAGTTTTTCTAAGGTTAGAAACCTTGTAGAGAAAAATGCCTACATTATAGATGTAAGAGAAAGGGATGAATTTGAATTAAGTCATATTATTAATGCAAAAAATATTCCTTTAAGTGAATTTAGAGAAAGAATCAATGAAATACCTAAAGATGTTCCAGTTTACTTACATTGCAGAAGTGGACAAAGAAGCTATAATGCTGTTTTAATTATGGAAAACTTAGGATTTAAAAATTCTTATTCAATTGCAGGGGGATTCATGGGACTTTCTTTCTATGAATATTTTAATGACCTTACTTTAAATAGACCAAAAATAGTCACTGACTATAATTTTGATTAATATTAGGAGAAAATAAAATGAAAAAAAATGAAAATATTATTGGAATCATTTTAAGCTTTATTGTTATTTTTTTTGGACATAAATTCCTTATTTCTGGAATGTTATTTTTTAGATTATTAGTAGGTATAACTCTTGGTTATGCTCTTACTAGATCCTTTATGGGATTTGCAGGAAGTGTTAATAGAGCCTACAACAGTGGATCTACTAAGTTAATGAGAGTCTTAGCAGGAATGTTTACAATCACAGCATTAATTTCCATTGCTTTCTTATATAATGTAGATGCTTCAACTTATAACTTATGGGTTAATCCTATAAATTTAGGGTTAATACTTGGAGGAATTCTGTTTGGATTTGGAATGACGTTTTCTGTTTGTTGCGCCTCTGGAGTTTTAACAGATTTAGTAACTAGTCTTCCTAGAGCAATTATTACTTTACTTTTCTTTTGTATGGGAGTATTTTTAGGGTTCCCTATACAATCTAAAGCCTCTTGGGTAACTGATTCTTGGTTTACCACTGAGGTTGGATCAAAACTTTCTGGTGGAGTTTATCTACCTGATTTATTTAAAAATGATGGTTTAAATGGCTATATTGGAGCTAGTATAGTAACAATAATTTTTGCTGGAATTACAATTTGGATTTCTTATAAATATGAGGACAGTAGAAAATTAAAAAATAGTTTTTATCATATTGAATCTGAAACTATTCAATATAGTAAAGAAGAATTAGAATATGAACCTTTTAAGCTAATTAGTGAAAGAACATATAATAAAATTTTTGTTAAACCTTGGACTATGGAAACTGGAGCAATTATTATAACAGGTGTGTTTACTTTACTTATGGGTGTAACTAAAGCAGGATGGGGAGCTTCTACTCCCTATGGATTTTGGTTTGGAACATTGCTTCTTAAATTAGGAGTTCCAATAGAAACTATCACTAGTTTTTCCACAAAACCAGCATCAGTTTTCACAATGTCATTTTTTAGTCATCCAATAAATGTTCAAAACTTTGGTATTGTTTTAGGAACTTTTATCTGCCTTTTACTTGCAGGTACCTTTACTAAAATTTCCAAATCTGAATTGAAGATATCCAAAAAAGATGTTTTCCTTTTTGCATTAGGTGGTATTTCTATGGGATTTGGAACTAGATTAGCAAATGGATGTAATGTTGGAGCGCTGTATACTCCCATTGCTAACTTCTCTTTATCTGGTTGGATATTCTTTATTTTTCTTGTTGTTGGAGGAATCATTGTAAACAAAGTATCTAGGATTATAAACTAATTTTTATATAATAACAGTATCTAAAATAAGGAGCCTATTTAGCTCCTTATTTTAAATTCAAAGAAGTTGCATATTTATAAAATATATTATATAATTTGGTTGTATATTAATTTAAAGTGGGGTATTTATGGATAAACAAAACTATTTTATTAAGCTGTCTCCTGAAAAAGCAAAAAATATTATTGAGGAAACTAAAGATTTAGTAATTATAGATGTTCGAACAGAGGCAGAACATTTATATGAAGGAAAATTAGAAGAATCAATTCTAATTGATTTTCTTAAACCTAGACTTTTCAAGAAAAAAATATTAACTTTAGATAAAGAAAAACCTTATCTTATTTATTGTGCTGTAGGTAGATTAAGCCATTTTGCAGCTGAACTTATGATTGAATTGGGATTTAAATATATTTATGATTTAGAAGGTGGTTTAAAAAATTGGCAAAGAAATCAAAATCTTGTAACTACTGTTTCTAAATTAGATGATCAGGAAATTATTGAATCTAGAAAAAATATAATTACACGTCTTAATAAAATTGAAGGGCAAGTAAAGGGAATGAAAAAAATGCTTTTAGAAGGTGAATATTGTGGTGATATCTTAAATCAATCCCTTGCAGTTAAAGCTGCATTAGCTGGAACCAATCAAGAAATCATGGAAATGTTTTTTAATACTTGTATTAATTCTGTGGAACAAAAAAATGATTTCTTTAAATATTTAAAAAAATTAACAAAATAATAAACCATTATATAATAATTTTAATAAGGGACCACTTATGAATAAGTGGTCCCTTATTGTTTTTTATTTATATTTTATTTTTTATTATTATCTATTAAAAACTGTTTTTCTTCCTCAGTTCTTAGTAATCCAAATTGTATAGTTATACTAGTAACTATTATTAACGCAAACATATAAAACATATATTTCATAACTGACAATGGAGATACTGTTTTTGCAAGTCCTGTAACAATTAACATTCCACCATCATATGGTAATACTGATAAGAAAGCACAAGCAAATATATCTATTAAACTTGCTAATCTTTTTGGAGCTATACCATAATTTTTACCTATTTCTTTAGCAATTGGAGCTGAAATAATTATAGCAATTGTATTGTTAACTAAAGCAGCTGATAATATTCCAGATAAAAGTCCTATTCCATACTCAGCACCTTTACGATCCTTTATTCTAGAAGTTATTGAAGTAACCATCCAATCTACACCACCGTTTTCTCTTACAATTCCAAGAATACCAGAAACAAGAATAGCTACTATTGTAATACTAAACATGTCTGACATTCCACCACCTATGGCTGAGACCCATCCTAGGAAATCTATAGTCCCTTGCATGATCCCAATTAGCCCTGCCATTCCTATCCCTATAAACAGCACTCCTGCAACATTGAAACCTGAAAGAGCTGCTATTAAAACTACAAAATAAGGAATAATTCTTATTATATGAAATGGATAATCTCCTGTTAAATCTGCACCACTACTAAATACTCCATAAAGAATAGCTGCAATAATTGCTGCTGGTAAAGCTATGAAAAAGTTCATTTTAAATTTATCTTTCATTTCAGAACCTACACCTTTAGCTGCAGAAATTGTTGTATCAGAAATCATAGATAAATTATCTCCAAAATAAGCTCCACAAATAACTGCTGCACAAGTAACTGGCAAATTAAGTTTTGCTGTAGCTGCAACTCCTATAGCAATTGGAGCCATTGCTGCAACTGTTCCCATTGAAGTACCTATAGCTGTTGAAATTATAGCTGACATTATAAATATTCCTGGAACTAATGCAAAACCAGGTATGAAAGTAAGTCCTAAATTAACAACTGATTGAACTCCTCCCATGGCTCTTGCAGCTCCTTGAAATCCTCCTGCAAGTAAGTAAATTAATCCTATTGTCATAACCCCTGGATTTCCTGCACTTTTAGCAAAAATATCCATTTTTTCATCCATAGTTTTAGAAGGATTCATTACCATTCCCACAATTACCCCTGCAAGTAATGCAACATGTCTTGGAAATTTTTTAAATGCTCCATCTACTCCCATAATTGTAAAAAATAATCCACTTCCTATGTAAAGCGCCAAAAATACTAGTAATGGTAAAAATGAAGATGCTCCATATTTCTTTTGGTTTTTCCCCGTCATAATATTCCCCCTTATTTTAATTTTATCAAGTTTCCACTATTTATTAATTGCTTGCAACTTTTATTTTGTTTTTCTCCATTTTTTTACTGCTTTTTCTATTCTATTCATTCCCTCTTCAACCATATATCTAGGGCAAGCAACATTCATTCTTTCATATCCACAACCATTGTCTCCAAACCAACATCCATCATCTAATGCAATTTTAGCTTCCACTTGCATAAAGTTAGACAATTCTTCCTTTGTCATTCCTAGACCAGCAAAGTCTATCCACATTAAATAAGTTCCCTCTGGTTTTTGAACTTTTAATTCTGGCAATTTTTTTTCTATAAAGTCTATAACATAATCCATATTTCCACTTAAATGTTCTATTAACTCTTCTAACCATTCTTCACCCTTTGTGTATCCTGTTTCAAAGGCAACTAAGCTAAATGGACTATTTCTTTTAACATCTAAAATCCCAAGTTCTCTATCAAATTGTTCCCATTCCTCTTTTACAGGGAAAGTTACAAAAGAAGCTTGAAGTCCAGCTATATTAAATGTTTTTGTTGGTGAAAAACAAGTTATTGTATTTAATTCTGTTTCTTTGTTTAATGATGCTATTGGAATATGTTTATTTCCTGGCATGATTATATCTCTCCATATTTCATCTGCAATAAGTCTTACATTATATTTCAAACAAAGTCTTGAAATTTCCTCTAACTCCTCTTTCTTCCAAACTCTTCCAACTGGATTATGTGGAGAACATAATATAAATAATGTAACCTTTTCATCTGCTAATTTTTCTTCTAGATCTTTAAAATCTATAGTATAATATCCTTTTTCATCTCTAAGTAAATCATTTTTTACTAATTCTCTTCCATTATCCTTTACTACACTGGCAAAGGGATAGTAAACTGGAGATTGAATTAAAACTTTTTCATCAGCTTTTGTCATTAATCTTA
Source organism: Fusobacterium sp. IOR10 (assembly GCF_010367435.1). NCBI lineage: Bacteria > Fusobacteriati > Fusobacteriota > Fusobacteriia > Fusobacteriales > Fusobacteriaceae > Fusobacterium > Fusobacterium sp. IOR10. The sequence continues at coordinate 41,822 of NZ_WJWY01000003.1, read as the reverse complement.
CTAGAATAGATAAAGTAGGAACAACTCCTGGACTATTGATTAAAGTATTTGCATCTATTTTATATTGAAACCTTTTTTCTAACCAATCTGTTGCTGCTTTATAGTAAGAATCTGGTCTATAAACATACCCAAATATTCCTTGTTCTACTTTTTCTCTCATTGCTTCTATAATTTCTGGTGGTGTTTTTAAATCCATATCTGCAATCCACATTGGCCATAAATCATTAGATATAAACTTATTTCCCATTTCCTCCCATTTGGCTGAATGATTATTACTTCTGTCTATTTTTTCATTAAAACAATATTTCATTAAAGTCATCTCCTTTTGTATTTTTATAAATAAAATATTACTTTTTATTCTTTAATGCTATACTATAGCATTTTTCATGCCAATTTTCAACTGCTTTTCTAGTAAGATTTTAAAGAAAATTTGTTTGTTTTTATAGAGCCCTTTAAAAGGTTAAACCCATTTTAAATAGGTTTAACTAATTATTTAACCTATTTAAACCTATTTTTTTTATTTAGCTCTTGATATTTTAATTTATTACTGATATAACTTATATATAAACCTAAGGAGGTGAAGATTTATTTCTATTAATTTAGCTATTATTGCTGCTGGAAAGAAAGTTTCGTTGTTTTATAAAGAACAAATCAATTATCTTTTTGGAGATTCTATCAATGTTAACTCCTATTCTTTTGAAGATAAATCAGCTTTTTCTAAAAAGGATGAAGATATATTTTTAGTCACAACTGTAACCTTTGATTCATACAAAACTGTTTTAAAATATATTGATGAGGATAAACCACTAATTATCGGAGGAGTTACCCTAACAAATAAAACTATAAACATGTTAAAAAAATATCCAGATAGAACTAAAGCTTTACTTGTAAATTCAACTTCTAAAATGGCAAATGAAACTATTACTTTATTATATTCTAGAGGAATAAATAATATTGAATTTTTTCCTTTTTATCCAAAGTGTAAAGATGATTACTCTTTTGTTTCACTTGCTATTACCCCTGGAGAGAAGGAAATTGTTCCTAAAAATATAACCAATGTTCTTGATATTGAAAACAGAATTTTAGACATAAATACTATTCTTGAAATAGCTTCTGCATCTGACTGTGAATATCTTTTAGAAACCAACAGATTTATAAATTATTTTGAAAATATCTCTGATAACAACACTGGAATTGAAAGCTTAATTGCTAAAACAGCTGTTCTAAAGGAAGAATTTAATCTTCTTTTGCAAGCTATTCATATAGGAATTATTGTAACTGATAAAAATTATAAAATTTTAAATTTTAATAATAAAGCTGCTGAATTTTTAGAGAAATCTAACTATTCTCTTCTTCATAATAATATTAATAACATAATAGATATTCCACAGAATATTAATTGCAATAATTTGCTATCCTACAATATTCCCTTTACAAATAAAAATAGCGAAAAATTTAATGTGTCCATAACACCTATAAATAGATATAAAAAACATTTCTCTAATTTTTTTATTATAAGTAAAGAAAAAGAAAAACAAACTTTACAAAATAAATTAAGAAACGAAATTATAAAAAAAGGGCATAAAGCAAAATATACCTTTGACGATATTATCACCACTTCAAAATCCATTATAAAAACAAAAAATATGGCAATGAAAATGGCCAATACAAATGCAACTATACTTATTACAGGGGAAAGTGGTACTGGAAAAGAATTATTTGCTCATTCAATTCATAATCATTCCAATAGAAGAAACCAACCCTTTGTAGCTATAAACTGTGGAGCTATTACTGATACCTTATTAGAGAGTGAACTTTTTGGATATGAAGAAGGAGCTTTTACTGGGGCTAAAAAGGGAGGGAAAATTGGTCTTTTTGAAATAGCAAATAATGGGACTCTTTTTCTAGACGAAATCGAAGGAATGAGTGAAAATTTACAATTTAAATTATTACGTGTTATTCAAGAAAAAGAAATTATAAAAGTTGGAGGAGATAGCATTATAAAAATAGATGTTAGAATAATTGCTGTAACCAATGAAAATTTATCAATTCTTGTTCAAGAAAAAAAATTCAGAAAGGATTTATATTATAGGTTAAATACTCTGCCTTTAACTATTCCTCCCCTTAGAGAGAGAAAACAAGACATTAGATTAATTATAGATTCTTTAAAAAAGGAAGCTAATATCAATTTTGCTTTTACAAATAAAACTAAGGATATTTTAATAAATTATGATTGGCCAGGAAATATAAGGGAATTGAAAAATTGTATGGAGTATTTTTTCTGCTTAGATGAAAAAATAATTGAACCTCAATCTCTTCCTGCATATATTTTAGAATGTTCTCATATTAATTTAAATAAAAATATAATTGAAAACACTAAATCTTTAAAAAATCAAATCTTAAATATTATGTATAATTTCCATCTTTTAGGAAAGGGGTGTGGAAGAAAAATTCTAATGAATGAATTGAAAAAAATTAATATATTCATAACTGATGCTAAAATTAGAACACTCTTTAATGAATTAAAAGAAGAAGGATATATTATTCCTTTAAAGGGAAGGGGAGGATCTCGCCTAACTGAAAAAGGATTAAATAAAATGAAATAAAATAGTCTGGACTTTAAAAGTCCAGACTATTTTTTTATACATAATCAAAATCTTCTTGTTCTTGTAACCATGAAGTTTTACTTCCTAAATGTAAAACATATAATAATACTGCAGATATTACATAGGCTTTAAAAAATTGTGAATTTGGATAGAATCCCAATGCTGAACTATGAATAAATCCAAAAATTGATAATCCTGCTGCAAAAAACATTGTTATAGAAGCTTTATTTAAATTTCTGTCTATTATACAAGAAGTTAAAGTTCCTACTATTATTCCTATTATAATTGCACCTGCCTTAACTTCAGGTATTCCATGCCACATAACACCAGAATCTATAAGCATCTTAGAAACTTCAGGTGTATAACCATTTACTCCAGAAGCTGTTACCTCTGTCCAAATATTAGAAACTCCCATTGCACCTGATACTTGAGTAAATAAGAAATCTGCAACTGGTGGAATCATTGAAACTACAACTGCTGCAAATTGTTTTCTTTTACAAACTCTAAATGCTTGAGCTACCATTATAACTGCACACCATAAATATGTTATCCCACAAATTGCTGGGGGAACCATTTTACTTAAAAATGTAAACAATCCAAATATTCCTGAACTAGCTAATATTATTCCTGAAACAACTGAATATCCTATTCCTGCATCTGCCTTTTTTAATCCTGCATGCCCTAACCACACTGTATTTGGAACTACTCCTCCAAATATAGCTGAAATCATTGTACAAACACCATCTGCAAATTGTGCTTCCCTTACACTGTAATTATCCCCTGCTGCATTTGCAGCTTCAACATTATCCATTGTTTCTACAAAATTATAAATTTCTATTGGAATAATTATTGTTAAATATGGAGCTACAACAGCAAAACCATTTATAAGGTTTTGTATTGTATTAATTGGGTTTGGAAAATAAAAACCTATTCCTGTAAAATCTATTTCTGTTCTTCCTAAACAATAAGCATAAACTACCCCACCTAATACTGCAACTACTAAAGGTGGAATTCTTTTAGGAAATAAATATCCTCCGAACAGTCCTATCATAGCTATTATAAATATTGGTAGTCCAATTATAGGATCACTAAATATATCAAATAATCCTTGAGTTGCCATCCAAATAAATCCTATTCCTGCAACTGTTCCAAGTAAAGCTGCACGGGGAATATTTTTTTTCATCCAAGGACCTATAAATCCTCCACAAAATTCAACCATCCCACCTATAAAGCAAGCTGCAACTGCTGCTGACCAAGTAAGTTGAGGATCATTTAAACTATAGTTAAGGGGCATTATTACCCCATATAATATAACAAACATGGCTGGAGTTGATACTCCTGAAGGAAGGGCTGTAATGTCATTTCTTCCTTCTTTTTTTGCAAGTTTCATTGCCATATATACATAGTACAAACAACTTAACCCCAAACCTATTGACATTCCAGGGATTACCTTTCCATAAACAATTTCATCAGGCCATTCTAAAACTCCTGAAAGTGTTGCTATAACAATTAAATAATTTATAACATTATTTGTAACTATATACGTAAGACCACCTATATCTCCCTTTTTGAAAAAAGGAATATGTGAATTAGATTTCATTTTCTCTCCTTATTTAACTATATATAATATTAAATTTCTAAATCTATAAATTTAAATTGTGTTACATCAAATAAACCTCTATCTGTAATTTTTATTTCAGGAATTACAGGTAAAGACATAAAGCATAGTGTCATAACAGGCTCCACATTTTTATGCACCCTTAGTTCATTATAAGCCTTTTCATGGATGGCTCTTAATTTTTTATCAACCCATTTTCCATCTTTATCACTCATAATACCTGCTATTGGCATAGGCATTGATTCTATAATTTTTTTATCTTTAACAAGAATAATTCCACCTTCTTGCTCTATCAATTTTTCAACTGCAAAGGTCATATCTTCATTATTGACTCCAACAACTATTATGTTATGAGAATCGTGGGCTATGGACAAAGCAACTGCTCCTTCTTTTATTCCATATCCTCTAAGTAAAGCCACTGCCATTTTCCCTGTGTTATTATGTCTTTCTATTACAGCTACTTTAGCAATATCCTTTTCTTTATCATATATAAAGTCACCACTGCTGTCTATATTAATTTCCCCAACACTTTTCTTTGTTACAACTCCACCTGGTAAAATATCAATTAAATTAACTTTATTTGACTTTAGTTTCAATTGCAACCTCTCTAAAGAAAAATCAGCCACATGCATACTTCCCTTAACTGAACTTATATCATATTTTTTAGTTTCAAGAAGATATTCTCCAGCTTCTGCTACTTTTTCCCCCTTTACAAAGACCTGCTGAACTTTAAAATTTGTTAAGTCATCTAAAAGAACTATATCTCCACGAAGCCCAGGAGCAATTGCTCCCCTATCCTTTAAATTAAAACATTCTGCTGCATTTATTGTTGCCATTTGTATTGCTCCTATTGGATCAATTCCCTCTTCAACACAAATTCTCAAATGATTATCTAGATGTCCTAACTCTAGTATAGTTTTTGGCTGTCTATCGTCTGAACATAAAAGACAACGTCTACTATTATTTTTAGTTACACCCTTTGCTAAATCTCTTAAATTATGACAGGCTGATCCTTCTCTTAATAATACATAAACTCCTCTAGAAATTCTATCGTCCATTTCTTCAACAGTGGAACATTCATGATCATTTCTAATTCCAACAGAGACATAGGCATTTAAATCCTTCCCATATATTCCTGGACAATGACCATCAATTATTTTATTTGAATTTTTAGCAACCATTATTTTTTCTAAATCATAATCTTCTCCATTAATTATCCCTGGAAAATTCATAAATTCTCCTAATCCTAAAACATTTTCCCTTAGTATAGGTTCCTTTATTTTTTCTGCATCTATAATAGCCCCTGAATCTTCAAAGGGAGTTGCAGGAACACAAGATGGTATCATATATTTTATATCTAAAACTGTATTTTTTCCAGCTTCCATCATATAGTTTAAACCTTTAATTCCACAAACATTAACAATTTCATGGGGATCTGCAATTATAGTTGTTCCCCCATGAGGCAATAATAGTTTACCTATTTCCTCTGGAGAAACATATGCTGATTCAATATGTATATGACTATCTATAAAACCTGGTGCAGCATATTTTCCCTTTGCATCTATTACTTTCTTCCCATCGTAGGATCCTATTCCAGCTATAATTCCATCACAAATGGCAATATCTCCATTTATAATTTTAGAAGAATAAACATCCACTACTTTGGAATTTTTAATAACTAAATCTGCCTTCTCTCTTCCTGAAGCAACTTCAATAAGTCTTTTTAAAACTTTTTTTTCCATTTTAGCCCTCCTAAAAGATTTATTTTATATTTGTTTCTAAAATTGGATTAAATATTTTAAGCTCTATACAGTCAACTGGTCCAACATCTGTTATAGCATAGTCTGGAATAGCTGTTATAGGTAAGAAAAACATATACATTAGAGGCTCTGGTAAATCACAACCTAACTCATTTGCTCCTTTAGATAATAATTTTTCTATTCTTGCTATTTCTTCTGGTTCTGCATCGCTGCATATTCCTCCAACTGGTAATGGTAAAAATTCTATAATTTTTCCATCACAAACAACCACTTGTCCTCCACCATTTTCAATTAAATAATTTACTGCAACTGCCATATCAGAAGCACTTGCTCCAAGTACAACAATATTATTATCATCTGGTGCTGCTGAAGAAGCCATTGCTCCTCTTTTTAACTTCCATCCTGAACAAAAAGCTAAAGATTTATTTCCATTTTTCCCAAATCTTTCTAAAACCGAAACCATTAAAACATCATTTTCAATATCTGGTTTTACAATATGATTTTCAACTTCCAATATAGCATCTCTTCTTTTTCTAACAAATGGACCTATAACATTCATAGAAAGCACCTTTACTTTTCCATTTTCTTGTTCAACTTTATATTGAAAATCTGATGGTAAAACCTTATCACATTTTAATTTACTTGTTAATAATTCACTTCTTTTTGGAGCTTTTAACTCATATGTAAGTTTTTTATTTTTAGCAACTATTTTCCCATTTGTAATTACAGTGTTCACTTTAAATTCTTCTAAATTATCAACTAAAAGAATATCTGCTATTCTTCCAGGAGAAACTGATCCAATTAAATGATCTATTCTATAAGCCTCTGCACTATTTATAGTTGCCATTTGTATTGCTGTGATAGGTTCTATACCTTGTTTTATAGCTAATCTAACAACATTGTCTAAATGTCCTTTTTCTAAAACATCTGTAGCTGTAACATCGTCAGTACAAAAACTTACACGCCTTGCAAAATATGGATTAACCTCTGTAACTGCTCTCATATTTTCTTCTAAGAAATGAGTTACAGATGATTCTCTAATTAACATATGCATTCCATTTCTCATTTTTTCAACAACTTCTTCATGGGTATAACTTTCATGATCCAAACGTACACCACTACATAAATAGCCATTTAATTCTTTTCCCCTAGCCATTGGTGCACAACCAAAAACTGGTAATCTATTTTTAGATGCCTCAGCTATTGCTCCTAAAGTATTTTCGTCTTCCTCTTGAATAAACTCTCTAACTGTTTCCCAAACTCCAAAACATTCAGGCCATTTTTGAACATTTTCATGAACTTCCTTAGTAAAATTAAAAGAAATAGTAGATTGTGGAATAGTATAAGGAGTTTGATGAGGAGCTCCCCAAAATACTTTTAAAGGGCTTAGTTTAATTTCTTCAAAGATTTCTTTTAATCCCTCTAAACCTGAAACTGAAATATATTCATCTAAGCCAGATATCATGCTTGTTGTCCCACAAGGAACTACTGCTTTAGCATAACTAGTAATACTTAATTTACTACACTCACTGTGAATATGTCCATCAATAAGCCCTGGTGTTATATATTTCCCAGAAGCATCTAAAATTTCAGTTGCATCTCCAATATAATCATCTACATTTCCTATTGCAACTATAGTATCCTTATAAATTGCAACATCTGCAGGATATATTTCATTTGACATTACATTTACTAATGTCCCTTTGGAAATGACCAAATCTGCAGGTATTATTCCTCTTCCTGCTCTTACCAATTCTTTTAAGTTTGTAACTGTTTGTTCCATAATTCCTCCATTTTTAAATTTAAATTTTATAATTTTAAATAAAAAAGATACTCTACGGCCTTAAAAGGCGAACCAGGTTTCCCGTCCTGCGTCTAGTATCTAAAATGGAATTTTATTCAGTTATTACTGATATTTGATAAAAACAACTTTATCATATTCTTTTTTATTCGTCAACCTTAAATTTCTTTTTCTAATAATTTAATTAATTTTTCCATTTCTTTGCTTACTGCTGCAAAATTATCTTTTTCCTCTAAATTTACTCCTGCAAGTTTTAGTTGTTCAACAGGATAATTATTTCCACCTGAACTTAATAGTTTTAAATATTTTTCACAAGCTATAGTTCTTTCTTCATTACTATATTTCTCATCTGTTACTAGTTCAAATAATTTTGATGAAGCTGAGAAACTTGTGGCATATTGATAAACATAGTATGGAGAATTGAAAAAATGTGGAATTCTTGCCCAAATAATTTTTTGTAAATCATCCATTACAAGTTCATCACCAAAATAATCTTTAAATAATTTTTCCATTAAATTATCTAAAATATCAGTGGTTATACTTTCTCCCTTTTCAACAATTTTGTAAGCTTCATATTCATAATTGGCAAATAAAGCTTGTAAATAATAAGTTCCCATAATGTTTCCAATAGCTTCTTCTATTAATGCTATTCTCTCTTTTTTGTCCTCTGTATTTTCTAGCATATATTTTAAAAGTAATTTTTCATTAAAAGTTGAGGCTACTTCTGCAACAAAAATAGTATAATCATTAGTGGCATAAGGCTGATTTTTTGTTGAATACATACTGTGAAGAGTATGTCCTAATTCATGGGCTAAAGTAAAAACAGAATCCATGGTACCATTATAATTTAAAAGCATATAAGGATGAACATCGTAAATATTTATAGAATAAGCACCGCTTCTTTTATTAGGTGTTTCAAAAACATCAAGCCATCCATCACCTATAGCTTTTTTTAAATTTTCAAAATATTTATCTCCTAAAGGTTTTACTGAATTTAATACAATATCTTTAGCTTCATCATAAGAAAATTCTCTTTTATAATCTACTATTTTTATTTGATTATCATAGTAATGATATTTGTCTAATTTTAAGTATTTTTTTCTTAGACTTATATATTTTTTTAATGGTTCCGAATTTTCTCTAGCAGATTCTATTAAATTTTCATAAACTTTCACAGGAATATTATCAGGTTCCAAAGCTTGATCTAAAGTTGTTTTATAGTTTTTAGCTTTTATAAAAGCCACATCTCTTTGTAACTGACTTTTATATATTGAAGCATATGTATTTTTATTGATTTCATAGGCTTTATATAAAGCCTCAAAAGCATTTCTTCTATCTTCCACATTTCTACTTTCCCCTAAAATTTTAGAATACATTCCATTTGTAACTTCAACCTCTTCCCCAGAGGATAATTTTATTTTGTTCCATTTTATATCTGATATTGAAAGTTCATTATATATTGAATTTGTTGCTCCCATGTATTGTCCAAAATAAGATAATAATTTTTCCTTTTCCATATCTAAAACATGAGTTTTAAGCCTGTATATTTCCTTTAATCCAAATTTATTTTCTTGCAATTTTTCATTGCTTTCTATCCATTTATCCATTGTATCCTCTGGTATCTCAAGAATTTTAGGAGTTACCCAAGAGGAAACAACACCATATTCTGAGTAGATATATTCAATATCTTGTAATTTTTTAGAAACAAATTGATCAACAGAATTTAAATCTTTCCACATAAAAGCATAGATATATAATTTTTCCAATCTTCTTTCTATTTTTTCTTGTAAATTTATTAAAGAAACAAAGCTTTCTTTATCTTCTTTGATTTTATCTTGAAACTTAGAAATACCCTTTATATCTTCCTTTAATTTACCAATATCTTTATCCCATTTATCCCAATTTTCATAGATATCCTCTAGTTTCCATTTATACTTTTCATCTATCATTTCTCTATTAATAACTTTATCCATATTAATCTCCTTTGTATTAATTTTTCTTTATATTCAGATTATAACAAATTAATTTTCTTTTTTTAAATATTTTTGATTTTATATATGAAATATATACTTTATATGATAGAATATATTTAGATCTTAGAGTATACGCTCTTGATTAAGGAGGAATTTATGGATTTACATTATTTAAAAATTTTTTACGAAGTAGCTAAAGAAAAAAGTTTCACTAAAGCAGCAAATAGATTATTTATTAATCAGTCAGCTGTTTCTATTCAAGTAAAGAAATTTGAAGAAATTTTAAATACTAAATTGTTTGATAGAAGTTCTAAAAAAATAAGACTTACCTATACTGGAGAAGCTCTGTATAAAATGGCTGAAGATATTTTCAACAAAGTTCAAAGAACAGAAAAAGAAATCAATAGAATTATTAAATTAGGTAAAGCTAAAATCATAATTGGTTCTACTTCTATAATCGGAGATCCACTTTTACCTAGATTAATGGAAGAATTTGGTCATTCTCACAATGAAATTGAATATGAAATTAAAATATCAGATAAAGTTATTCTTTTAAAAGAATTAAAAGAAGGAGAAATAGATATAGCTTTAGTTGATGAAGAGCATATTATTGACCCTAACCTAGATGTTATTACTGTTGAAAAAGTTCCATATGTTTTGATAACTTCAAACAAAGACATTTCAATTGAAAATATCTCTGAATATCCTCTTATTACTAGAACTAATGTTCCTAACAACACCAAAGCTATTAATTACTTAGAAGATAAATATAATTTTATATTTGAAAATAAAATTTCAGTTTTAGGAAGTTTAGAAGTAATTAAAGGTATGGTAAAAAAAGATATTGCAAATGTTATTTTACCTTATTATTCAGTTTCTAAAGAAATTTTAAATGGAACTTTTAAAATAGTAGAAGAATTAGAAGAAATTAAAGATGGATATCAATTAGTTATAACTAAGGATAAGGCTAATCTTACTCCAATAATTAAGTTTTTAAATTTTATGTCACATTATAAAATTAACGGCTAAATAATAGAAAGGACAAATTATGAATTTAATAAAATCATATAAAGATGAATTAGAACTACTTATTAACTTTATAAAAGAAGAAGAAAATAATAAAACAACAGAAAAAATTGCCATTGAGTTGGCTAAAATTTTCACTTGTGGAAATAAAGTTATGATTTGCGGAAATGGTGGAAGTAACTGTGACGCAATGCATTTTGCAGAGGAATTTACAGGTAGATTTAGAAACGAAAGAAGAGCACTTCCTGCTATTTCCATATCTGATTCTTCTCATATAACTTGTGTTGGAAATGATTATGGATTTAATTCTATTTTTTCTAAAGGTATTGAAGCCTTTGGAAAAGAAAATGATATGTTAATTGGAATTTCCACTAGTGGAAATTCAGACAATGTTATTAAAGCTATAAAGACAGCTAAGGAAATAGGAATGAAAACTGTTGCCCTTCTTGGAAAAGATGGAGGACAATTAAAGGGAATTTGTGATTATGAATTTATTATTCCTGGAGAGACTTCAGATAGAATCCAAGAAATTCATATGATGATCCTTCATATTATTATTGAAGGTGTGGAAAAAATTATGTTTCCAGAAAACTATTTATAAACTCTAAAGGGCAGAATATTTCTGCCTTTTATTTTGACTAATAATCGAGGTAATTTATGAAATCAATATTTTTAACTATTTTTATTTCAATATATTTTATTTCATTTTCTAATGATAATCCCTACTCTACAAAGGATAATACTGCCTATATATCTTCATTTAATGTTTTAAGACTAGGACAAAATCAAAAAAATTATACTGAATTAGCTAGCATAGTTTCTGAGTTTGATATAATTGGTTTAATTGAAGTTTCAAATAAAAATGGAGTTGAAAAATTAGTAGATAATATGAACAAAATTTCAAAAGAAAAGTGGGATTATCATATAGCTTCTTATCCTGTGGGGACTAGGAAGTATAAGGAATATTATGCTTACGTATATAAAATTAATAGAGTTAAATTTATAAAATCTAGAGGTTATTTCAAAGATAAAAATAACGATTTTATTAGGGAGCCTTACGGGGCAGATTTTAAAATAAATAACTTTGATTTTACTTTTATTTTATTACATTCTATATATGGGAAACGTAAAAGCTTTAGAGTTGCTGAAGCTGAAGCTTTACCTAAAGTATATGAATATTTCCAAGATTTAGATAAAAAAGAAAATGATATATTAATTGGTGGAGATTTTAATTTATCTGTTAGAAATGAAGGATTTAAATCTTTGCTTTCCCATGAAGACAGTGTAATAAATTGTATTTCCCCTAATTTAAAGACAACTATTGGAACAAAAAAATTAGCCAATCAATATGATAATATTTTTGTTTCAAAAAAATATACAAAGGAGTATAATAATATAAGTGGTACCATTGACTATACAAATGGTAACTATGAATATTGTAGAAAATATATTTCTGATCATCTCCCTATTTTTATAGAGGTGAGTACTGATTTAGACGATGATTAGAATTAATGATGAAAGGATTTTTATGAAAAACAAAGCATTTATTTTCTTAAATGGTAGTATGGATACTACTAAAAATTTCTATAAAGAAATCTTGAAAAATGAGGAAAACATTTTTTGTGCAGATGGAGGGGTTAAATTTGCATTGGAATTAAATTTAAAACCACTGGAAATCTGGGGAGATCTAGATTCCTGTGATAAAAATTTAATTGATAAAGCTAGAAGTTTAAATTGTATTATTAATAAATTTAATTCTGAAAAAGATCTAACTGATGGTGAGTTATTAATTTCAGATATCTCAAGGAGAAATTATGATGAAATTATTATCCTAGGTGGACTAGGAGGAAGAACTGATCATTTTTTAACTAATTTAAATTTATTATTTAAATACAACAACATTGTTTTTTTAAGTGACACAGAAAAAATCTTTAGAGTTACTTCAGATTTTCATATTATAAATGAAATCAATAAAACTGTTTCCTTTATTCCTATGACTGATGCTGTCCATAATTTAACCCTAAGGGGTTTTAAATATCCTTTAAATAATTTTTTATTATATAGGGGAGATTCTATTTGTAATAGCAATGTTATTACTGAGTCAACAGCTCATATCACTTTTTCAATTGGAAAGCTTATTGGGATTATTGAAAATTTATAATAAAACTATTTGACTTTCTATTTTCTAATGTGATAGAATAGTAAAAATACGTAAAAATTTAAGAAAATTTGTGAAAACTCTCAAATTTTTTTTGTCCAAAAATAAGTGATCTTATTTATTTTAAAGTTATTACATAAATTTAATATATTAATGGAGGTTAATGAATGAATGAAATTAACACTAAAGGAAAACTAGTCCTGGGGCTTCAGCACATCTTAGCTATGTTTGGAGCTACTGTACTTGTACCTTTCCTTACTGGATTAAATCCTTCAGTTGCTCTTTTATCAGCAGGTCTTGGAACTTTAATCTTTCATGCATGTACTAAGAAAATCGTCCCTGTATTTTTAGGATCTTCTTTTGCATTTATCGGAGCTATCTCTCTTGTTTTAAGGGAAAATGGTATAGCTGAAGTTAAAGGTGGAGTTATCGCTGCAGGTCTTGTCTATGTTTTAGTTAGCCAACTTGTTAGAATTTTTGGTGTAGAAAAAGTAAAATCTTTCTTCCCACCAATAGTTGTTGGACCAACTATCGTTGTTATAGGATTGAGACTTAGTCCCACTGCTCTTTCAATGGCAGGATATTCCAATGGAATATTTGATACTAGAAGTTTAATTGTATCTGGAACTGTTGTTATTTGTATGGTACTTGTATCTTTATTAGGAAAATCTTTCTTTAAGTTAGTACCTATCCTTCTATCTGTAGTTATTGGATATCTAGTTGCCATGGCACTTGGAATGGTTGACTTTACTCCAATAAGAGAGGCTAGTTGGATTGGATTTTCTCCAGAAGCTTGGACTTCCCTTACCACTGTACCTAAATTTAGTCTAACTAGTGTACTTGCAATTGCACCTATTGCCTTTGTTGTATTTATTGAACACATTGGAGATATTACTACTAATGGAGCAGTTGTTGGAAAAGATTTCTTTGCTAATCCTGGTATTTCAAGAACTTTACTTGGAGATGGAATGGCTACTGTGGTAGCTGGATTATTAGGAGGTCCTGCAAATACAACTTATGGTGAAAATACTGGTGTTTTAGCAGTAACTAAAGTTTATGACCCTGCTATTTTAAGAATCGCAGCTTGCTATGCAATTGTCCTTTCATTTATTGGGAAATTTGGTGTTATTTTACAAACTATACCTACTCCTGTTATGGGTGGTATATCTGTTATTCTATTTGGAATGATTGCTTCTGTTGGAATGAGAACTCTTATTGAATACAAAGTGGATTTTTCCATATCTAGAAATTTGATTATAGCTTCTCTTATTCTTGTGCTTGGTATTGGAATAAATAATATCACAATTTGGAGAACTGTTTCTTTATCTGGTCTTGCAATAGCAGCTCTAGTTGGAGTTACATTAAACAAATTCTTCCCAGAAGACAGATAATAAAATAAAAAGAGGTGAGTACTTATTAATAAGTACTCGCCTCTTTTTTTAGAAGTTTTTTAATATCCTTTTAAACATTTATAATTCCCAATGATTTTAGTAATATTACTACTAAAATTACAGGAGCTACATATTTTAACATTCCAAACCAAACTTTAAACATTTTAAATTTAATAGTTCCATCATTTGTAATTTGTTTGTAAAGGTCTTCTTTTTTCCAAACATAACCTATGAATATACAAGTTAAAAGTCCACTAATTGGTAGGAAAACATTATCAGTTAAGTAACATAAGAAATCAAAGAAATTCATTCCGAAAAATATTCTTAAATCTGACCAAACTCCCATTGATAAAGAAGAAGGAACACCTAATAAAAATAATGCTGCTGTTAAAATTATAACTGCTTTTTGTCTTTTTATTTTAAATTGATCCACAAGTAAAGAAGTACTAACTTCTAAAAGAGAAATTGAAGATGTTAATGCTGCAAATAAAACCAACACAAAGAACATCAATCCAAACAATTTTCCAAAAGCCATTTGTTCAAATACTGCTGGTAATGTAATAAACATTAATCCTGGTCCTGCACCTGGTTTAAATCCTAGAGCAAATACTGCTGGTAAAATTGCAAAACCTGCTAACACAGCTACTATTGTATCTAAAATTGGTACTTTTATTGCATTACCTAATAAATTTTCTTCTTTTCTTAAGTAACTACCATATGTTACTGTGATACCCATTGCTAAACTTAATGAATAGAAAACTTGACTTAGTGCATCTAATACAACTGAACCATTAAGTTTAGAAAAATCTGGTTTTAAGAAAAATTTGATTCCTGCACCTGCACCTGGTAAAGTCACTGAACGTATACAAATTAAAATTAATAATCCAAATAATGCTGGCATCATAAATTTACTTGCCTTTTCAATTCCACTTGAAACTCCTTTGAAAACTATTGCTGCTGTAGCTATCATAAAGAATAAATGAAATATTATTGGGCCATTTGTACTACTAATATAATTAGTAAAATATGTTGCTTTATCCCCTGATATTCCACCACTTAAGAATGAAAAAACATATTTCAAAACCCATCCACCAATAACACTGTAATAAGATAAAATTAGAAAACTAATAAAAATTTGTAATAATCCTAAGTATTTCCAATTTTCACTAACTTTTCTAAATGCACCTAAAGCATCTGAATGTCCATTTCTACCTATTGCCATCTCAGCTAATATCATTGTGAACCCAATAAGTCCAACAAAAATTAAATATACAAATAAGTAAGCTCCTCCACCATTTTTACCAGCTAAATATGGAAATTTCCATAAATTCCCCAATCCTACAGCTGATCCTGCTGCTGCTAAAATAAATCCTAAGGTTGAACTCCATTCTCCCCTTTTTTCTTTTTTTTCCGTCATCATAATCCCCCTGTTTTATATTAAATTTTATTTAAAACAACTGTTTAACTTTTTTTTACAAATTGTTTGTTTTTTTGGTATATATATTCTAATTTTATAGCATATTTTTCACTTATGACAATTATTCTAACTAAAATTTTAATTTATGTCAACTTTTTTTTTAATATAAATTTTATTTATTAAAAAATATTAGCTATATATATTGGTTTCAAAAGATTAATATATTTTAATTTTAATTAAAGATTTTATTTTCTTAATCACTAACTTTATGATTTATTTATTGACATAAAACCCAATATCTGATAAAATTATATTATTATAATTTTTCAAAGGAGAAATATTTATGTTTAATAATACACTTAAAATATTCATAATAAATATTTTACTGATACTAATAACTATATTAGTGCTACTAATACTAGTCATACGTAACAGATTTTTTAGTATGAATAAGAGTATATTAGGTTTCTTAAAACATAAATTTTTATATAAATTAAATTATCATTGCAATTTTGCGTAAATATAATTTAGTTTTAAAAATATATATTTAAGTTATCATCAACCTAATTGCTTATGATTAGGTTGTTTTTTATTGTTAAGGTTTAAAGGGGGATGTGTGTGTATGAATAAGAAAAAAGAGATTTTAGTGCTTGGTTTTGCACTATTTGCAATGTTTTTTGGAGCTGGAAACCTTATATTTCCGCCTTCTGTTGGTGTAAATATGGGATCCAACTGGCTTTTAGCTGGATTTGGTTTTTTACTTACTGGAGTTGGACTTCCACTTTTAGGGGTTCTTGCATTTACTAAAGTTGGAGAGGTTGAAAATTTTGCTAAAATTATTTCTCCTAAGTTTAATACTCTGTATTATTCTATTCTTATTTTAGTAATTGGTCCGTTATTTGCAATTCCTAGAACAGGATCTACTACAATTGAAATGGGAGTTTTGCCAATGTTACCAAATGCCAATCATTTTATGATTTCAATTATAACATCAGTTGCCTTCTTTGGTATTACTCTTGCTCTTGTTTTAAAAGAATCTAAAATTACAGATATTATTGGAAAATTTCTTACTCCTATAATTTTAATTATTTTAGCTGCAGTTACTATTATTGGCTTAACTACAGACATTGGAACTCCTATTGTTTCAAAAGCAGAGAAAGTATTTTCATATGGATTCGTTCAAGGATATCAAACTATGGATGCTCTTGCTTCTGTTATATTTGGGGTTGTTATTGTTAAAGGGTTAGAGGGAAAAGGAATTAAAGATCCACATGAGCAAAGATCTTATTTAAGTGGTGCTGCTATTATTGCTGCTTTAGGCCTTGGACTTATTTACTTATCTTTAATGTATCTTGGTTCTAGAGTTAGTGGAGTTGAAAGTGGTGCTGCTACTACAAGTTCTGCGCTTTATATAGCTGAAATTACTCTAGGATCCATTGGTAAATTAGCCTTTGGTGTTTGTGTGTCTGTGGCTTGTCTTACTACTTCAGTTGGACTTGTTGCCCTTGTAAGTGATTGGTTTGAAAGAATCACTCCATTTTCTTATAAAGGAATTGCTATTTTCACTTGTATTTTTTCAGCTTTAATGGCAATTGGAGGAGTGGATTTCATTATAAAATTATCAATTCCTGTTTTGATAATTCTTTATCCAATAACTATTGTTTTGATTTTATTAAATATGTTTGGAATTGAAAATAAAACTGTTTTTAAATCAGTATCTTATACAGCTTTAATTATTGCTACTTTAGAGGTTTTAGGAAGTACTTTCCATATATCTAGTCTTTCTAAAATGATTGAATATATTCCTCTTGCAAAAAATGGTTTCTCATGGCTAGTTCCATGTGTAATTGTTTTTGTAGTTAGTTTATTCTTCTCTAGTAAAAAAAATAATTAATACAACTTTCATTAGATTATATAATATTAGGTGCTAGTATTTTTTAATATTAGCACCTTTTTTATACAATTAATAAAAAATCCTTCAGCTAAAAACTGAAGGATTAAATATATTTGTTTTTCTTAATTGAGTCTATTAATTATTTCTTAATTCTTTTATATTTTCAGAAAGTTTATTAAATTTATCTTGATATTCCCTTTGAATTCTTCTATCTCTTTCTAAAATATTTTCTGGAGCTTTTGCTAAGAATTTTTCATTGGATAATTTCTTATTTATCTTTTCTAATTCTTTTTCTACTTTTGACAAATGAGATTCTAATTTCTTGATTTCACTTTCAACATCTAAAAGACCTGTAAGAATCATATAAACCTCTGAATTCATATTTACTCTAAATCCACTTTGTGCTGGTTTTTCTATCTCTTTTCCATAATTAAGTTCTTCTAAATTACATAATTTTGTTATAAACATATAATTATCTTCTATTGTTTTAAGTTCATTATCATCAGATGTTTTAATAACAACTTTTGCTAATTTAGCTGGAGATATTGAAGCTTCTGCTCTAATATTTCTAAGAGATGATACTATTCCTTGAATATAGGCAAAAGATTTTTCCACATCTTTATTTACTTGAGAATCATCACAAACTGGATATTTTTCTAACATTATTGTTTCTCCGTTAGTTTTTATTTTTTGCCAAATTTCCTCTGTTATAAATGGCATGAATGGATGTAATAATCTCATTCCTGCTTCTAAAATAGACCATAAAACATATTGAGCTGTAATTTTTTGATCCTTATCATCTGAATTATACAATCTAATTTTTGCTAATTCAACGTACCAATCACAAAAATCTCCTCTTAAAAATTCATAAACAGATTTTGCAGCTTCATCCAATTGGAACTTATCTAATTTGTCTGCAACTTCTTTAGCTGTTGCATTTAATCTTGAGAATATCCATTCATCCACAAGCTCATATTTCAATTCTTCTGCTTTAACTTTAGTTACATCAAAACCTTCTAAATTCATTATAACAAATCTTGAAACATTCCAAATTTTGTTGGAAAAATTTCTTCCCATTTCTATTAATTTTTCAGAGAAATGAACATCTTGACCTTGAGATGTATTATATAGCATTGTAAATCTAATTGCATCTGCTCCATACTTATCTATTAAATCAAGTGGATTAGGAGAATTTCCTAATGATTTTGACATTTTTCTACCTAAATCATCCCTTACTATTCCGTGAAGATATACATTATGAAATGGAATTTCCCCTTGAGTATACTCTCCAAACATTATCATTCTAGCTACCCAGAAGAATAAAATATCTGCTCCTGTTACTAGGGTAGAAGTTGGATAGAATAATTCCAATTCTTTTGTTTTATTTGGCCAACCTAAAGTTGAAAATGGCCAAAGTGCTGATGAGAACCAAGTATCTAAAACATCTGTTTCTTGTTCTAATTTCACATCCTTACCATAAAATTCTTTAGCTTGTGCATAGGCTTCTGCTTCGTCATGAGCAACAAACATTTTTTTATCTGGTCCATACCAAGCAGGTATTCTATGTCCCCACCAAATTTGTCTTGAAATGCACCAATCTCTTATATTATCAAGCCAGTTATAATATACCTTTTCCCATCTTTTTGGCATTATTTTTACTTCGCCATTTCTAACTACTTCCAATGCCTTTTCTGCAAGAGGTTTCATTTTTACAAACCATTGTTTAGATACTCTAGGTTCTATTACAGTTTTACATCTATAACATGTACCTACATTATGAGATCTAGCTTCAAATTTTACTAAATATCCCTCTGCTTTTAAATCTTCAACTATTTTATCTCTAGCTTCAAATCTATCCATTCCAGAATACTTATATCCTTCAGCTATTTTAGCATCCTTTGTAAATACATTGATAATTGGAAGATTAAATTTTTCTCCAATTGCAAAGTCATTGGGATCATGAGCTGGAGTTATTTTCAAGGCTCCTGTTCCAAATTCCATATCTACATATGAATCTGCAACTATTTCTATTTCTCTACCAACTAATGGAAGTATTGCTTTTTTACCAACTAAATGCTTATATCTCTCGTCATCTGGGTGAACTGCTATAGCCACATCCCCTAACATTGTTTCAGGTCTTGTAGTTGCTATTGTTAATTTTTCATCTGTTCCTTTAACTGAATAATTAACATACCAAAATCCACCATCTATATCTTCAAATTCCACTTCATCATCTGCAATTGCAGTTCCACATCTTGGGCACCAATTTACCATATATTCACCTTGATAAATTAAACCATCATTGTATAGTTTGATAAATATATCCTTTACAGATTCTGAAAGTCCTTCGTCCATAGTGAATCTTTCCCTATCCCAATCAAGAGAAGCTCCTATTTTTCTAAGTTGAGAAGTTATTATCCCACCATGTTTTTCTTTCCATTTCCATGTTTCTTCTATAAATTTTTCTCTTCCTAAATCTTCCTTTGTCAATCCTTCATCTGCTAGTTTTCTTTCAACTTTATTTTGTGTAGCTATTCCAGCATGGTCCATTCCAGGCATCCACAAAGTATTGTATTCTGACATTCTCTTAAATCTTATTAATGTATCTTGAATACTATTATTTAAAATATGCCCCATATGTAGTATTCCTGTTACATTTGGTGGTGGAATCATTATAGAATAATTATTCTTTTTTTCATCCATAGTTGCTGCAAAATATTTAGAATCCTCCCAAATTTTATACCACTTTTTTTCTATTTCTTTAGGAGAATATACCTTTTCTAATTCTTTCATTACTCCTACCTCCAAATTTTAATTGTTTTCTACTCTATATTTGTCAACTACTTTTCCAACATAATCTAATATTTCTTGTTTTCCTGTATTTTTTAGTGAAGAATGAAAAAATACATCATCATGATCAAATTCTAATTTAGTTTTAATAGCTTTTAAACATTTGCTTTTAACATTATTTGAAACCTTATCCATTTTTGTGAAAATAATTTTAAATGGTGTTTCAAAATGCTCTAGCCAATTTAACATTTCCAAATCTTCTCCACTTGGAACTCTTCTAATATCCAAAAGAACAAATACTAATTTTTTCCTAGGACTAGATAAATATCTTTCCATAGTTGTTCCCCATTCAGCTTTAACCGCTTTAGGTACTTTTGCAAAACCATACCCTGGTAAATCAACAAAGTAAAATTCATTATTCATTATAAAATAATTAATAAGTTGTGTTCTACCTGGAGTTTTACTTGTTCTTGCTAATTTTTTTCTTCCTGTTATACTATTTATTAAAGATGATTTTCCAACATTGGATCTCCCAACAAAGGCAAATTCTATTCCCCCTAATTCTTCTGGATAATCCTTATCATAAACTGCTGATTTTACAAAATCTGCCTGTTTTATTTGCATAATATCTCCTAACTTTTTCTTTATTAATTGTTTTCAAAAACAATTTTTTCCACATCGTCATAAGTTTTAGCGAAATTAATTTTCATTTCTTTCAAAACTTCTTGAGGTATTTCATCCACATCAACTCTATTATCGTCAGGAAGAATAACTTCTCTTATTCCAGCTCTATGAGCCCCTATAACTTTTTCTTTAACTCCACCAATAGCAAGAACTTCTCCTGTTATTGTTACTTCCCCTGTCATTGCAACATCTTGTCTTATTTTTCTACCTGTAAGAACAGACAAAATAGCTGTTACTATTGTAATCCCTGCAGAAGGACCATCTTTTGGAGTTGCACCTTCTGGAAAATGAAGATGAATATTTTTCTTTTGTAAAAAATCTTCAGATTTTATATTATATTTTTCAAAATTAGATTTAACATAAGTAAATGCAACTTGTGCAGATTCTTTCATTACATCTCCAAGTGTACCTGTTAATGTTATATTTCCTTTTCCAGGAATTAATACCCCTTGAACTTCTAGAGTTACTCCACCAACTGATGTCCAAGCAAGTCCATTGACAATACCAACTTTGCTTTGTTTTTCCTTTAATTTTTCTAACCTAAACTTAGGTTTTCCTAAATATTTTTCTAAATTTGTAACTGTAACACTTATTTTATCTACTTTTTCATTAATAACTTTTCTAGCTAATTTTCTAAATAAGTTATTAATTTCTCTTTTTAAATTTCTAACTCCTGCTTCCCTTGTATATTCATTTATTATTTTTAATATAACTTTATCTGAAATATTAATTTTTATCTTTTCCAAACCATTTTCTTTTTGAAGTTTCTTTACTATATATTTTTTAGCTATATTTAATTTTTCAAATTCAGTGTATGAAGAAATTGAAACTATCTCCATTCTATCTATTAATGGTCTTGGTATGTTTCTTAAATCATTTGCTGTTCCAAGGAAAAAGACATCTGATAAATCAAATGGATAATCCACATAATGATCTTCAAAATGAATGTTTTGCTCTGGGTCTAAAACTTCAAGCATTGCTGAAGCTGGATCTCCTTTAAAATCACTTGCCATTTTATCAAGTTCATCTAATAATATTAATGGATTTTTAGTTCCTGCTATTTTCATAGCCTTCATTATTCTTCCAGGCATAGAACCTATGTAAGTTCTTCTATGTCCTCTTATTTCAGCTTCATCTCTTACTCCACCTAGGGATACTCTTACAAATTTTCTACCCATTGCATCTGCCACTGACTTTGCAATTGATGTTTTTCCAACCCCTGGAGGGCCAACTAAGCAAAGTATTGTTCCCTTCATTTTTGGATTAAGTTTTTTTACAGCTAAATAGTCTAGTACTTTATTTTTAACTTCTTTCAATCCATAATGATCTCTTTCTAATATTCTGTTAGCCTTCACTATATCCAAATGATCCTTTGTTGATTTTCCCCAAGGTAAATCAAGAAGAACATCTATATAATTTCTAGAAACTGAAGCTTCTGCAGAAAAAGATGGCATTTTAGAAACTTTTTTTAATTCTGCTTCTATTTTTTTTCTTACTTCTACAGGGAGTTTAGCTTTTTCAAGCCTTTTTAAAATTTCGTCATCCTCTTGACTAATTTCTTCTTCCCCTCCAAGTTCATCCTTAAGGGCATTTATTTTTTCTTTTATATAATATGCTTTTTGAGCTGCATCTATTTTTTTTCTTACTTTTTCTTCCACATTAGTTTCAATTCTTAACATTTCCATTTCATTTAATAAAATTTCTAATAAGTAAAAACCTCTTTCTTTTGCATTAAATTTTTCCAAAAGTAATTGTTTCTTTTTATTTTCTATTTTTAAATTATTACAAATTAAGTCAAAATTAGCTTCAACATTAGTACTTCCTTCTAAGCTTATTAAAACTTCCTTTGATAAATTTCTTTCTATATCTATATAGTCTTCAAATTTAGAAACAATTTTCCTATACAAGGCCATTGTCTCTTTATCATAATTAGTATCTGGTTCAACTACTGTATATTCAGCAGTTACATCACCATCTTCATCCTTTATATTTTCAACAATGACTTTTTTTTCAACCTCTATTAATAATTTAACAGTTTCGTTTGGCATTGTAATTTCTTGTAATATATTAGCTATAACACCCACTTGATATACGTCTTCTGGAAAAGAGGGATTTTCTTGTTCCATCTTTTTTTGGGAAACCAATAATAATTTAGTTTCACCCTTTTTAATTAATTTTTTTATTGTTTTTAGACTTTTTTCTCTTCCCACATATAATGGACGAACTGCTCCTGGAAATGCGATTAAGTCTCTTGTAGGTAAAAACGCTATCCTATTGCTCATTTGCTATTCCTCCCTTTTTATTAATTTTACTTTCTTATAATTGTCTAAAGAATCTTTATCAACTATAACTTTTTTTATATTTTCATCTTTTTTTGATGGAATTTCATACATTAAATCTATCATTGTTCTTTCTATAATAGCTCTTAATCCCCTAGCACCTATTTTTCTGTCTAGTGCTCTTTTTGCAATTTCTTTTAATGCTTCCTCAGTGACTTCTAATTCTATGTCTTCCATTTGAAAGAATTTTTTATATTGTTTTATTATTGCATTTTTAGGCTCAACTAATATTTTTAATAATGCTTCCTCATCTAAATTTTGAAGTGTTGTTACAAGGGGTAGTCTTCCAACTAATTCAGGAATTATTCCCTGTTTAATTAAATCTTCAGGAGTTACTTTTTTAAATACTTCCCCTTCAGCTCCTAATTTTTCCTTGGTAGCTTCTGAACCAAAACCTATACTTTTATTTTGAGTCCTTTTGTTTATTACCTTTTCTAACCCTTCAAAGGCTCCTCCAACAATAAATAGTATATTTTTAGTATCTATTTCTATTAATGGTTGGTTAGGATGTTTTCTCCCACCTTCAGGAGGAACTTGAGATTTTGTTCCCTCTATTATCTTTAATAGAGCTTGTTGAACTCCTTCTCCTGATACATCCCTTGTAATAGACATATTCTCAGATTTTCTAGCTATTTTGTCTATTTCATCTATAAATATTATCCCATATTCAGCAGCATTTACATTATAATCAGCTGCTTGCAACAATCTAACTAAAACATTCTCTACGTCGTCTCCAACATATCCAGCTTCTGTTAAAGTAGTTGCATCTGCAATTGCAAATGGAATATTTAGTATCTTTGCAAGAGTTTGAGCCATTAATGTTTTTCCTGAACCAGTTGGACCAATTACTAAAACGTTAGATTTTTGAAGTTCTATTCCATCATCTAATACTTCTTTGTTTGTTGATAATAGTTTTATTCTTTTATAATGATTGTAAACAGAAACTGAAAGAACTTTTTTAGCTTCTTCCTGACCTATTACATATTCATCTAATTTTTCTTTTATTTCTTTTGGATTTAAAAGTTTAATCTCTTCTCTTTCTTTTGTTTCTTTTTCAGATAATACTTCTTCAATAGAATCTGCAGAATATTCAAGCATTTCATAGCATGTTTCAATACACTCTTCACAAATATAAGATCCTTCTATTCCTCTAAAAAGTTTTCCTACTTCTTCTTTTCCTCTTCCACAAAAAGAACAAACTACCTTATCCATATTTTCTCCTCTCTAAATGCCTTCACTATCTCTTATTATAAATTCTATCAATAATTCCATAATCCAATGCCTCTTTTGCAGACATAAAATTATCTCTATCTGTATCTTTTAATATTTCTTCTTGAGTTTTTCCACAATTTTCAGATAATATTCTACTTAATGTATCCTTTATTTTCAATATTTCTTTAGCTTGAATTTCTATATCTGTTGCTTGACCTTGGGCTCCACCAAGAGGTTGATGTATCATTACTCTTGAATTTTCTAAAGCAGCTCTTTTTCCTTTACTTCCTGCAGATAAAAGAAAAGCTCCCATGCTAGCAGCTTGTCCTATACAAATAGTTTGAACATCTGGCTTAATATAGTTCATTGTATCATATATAGCCATCCCTGCTGTTACAACTCCACCAGGACTGTTTATATACATTATTATATCCTTTTCTGGATCCTCTGCCTCTAAAAATAAAAGTTGTGCTACAATTGCATTTGCTACAGTATCATTAACTTCTGTTCCTAAAAATATAATTCTATCTTTCAATAGCCTTGAATAAATATCATAAGATCTTTCTCCGCTACTAGTATTTTCTATTACAACTGGATTATAATACATATGTCATCCCCTCCTTTATAGAAAAAATAAAAAAATTTATTTTTTCCATAAAGAGACATTGGAAAACCAATGTCTCAATTTTTATAATCTATTTAACATTAGCTACTAAGAAATCCATTGCTTTATTTATTACTAAATCAGCTTTGATACTTCCTTTAAAGTCTTCCATTTTTTTGTTTTTATTTAATTCATCTTGTAAAGCTTCATAAGTCATTCCATAAGAAGTTGCAAATTCCTTTGCTTTTTCAACTAATTCTTCTTCAGTTACTTCTAATTTTTCAACTTGAGCTATTCTATCTAAAACTAAATCCATTTTTACTTTATTTTCACTCATAGGAGCTAATTGATCATAAATACTTTCCATTGTTGAACCTGTCATTTTTAAGTATTGTTCAAATTCCATTCCTTGAGATTTTAATTGTTGTGCAAATTGATTGATTTTAGCGTCTACTTCTTGCATTACTAAAGATTTTGGAATTTCAACTTCTGTTAATTCCATAACTTTTTGTAAAAGTCTTCCTTTAAATTCAACTTCAACTGCTTCTTTTCCTTTTTTCTCAGTTTCTTCTCTTAATTTAGCTTTTAAATCTTCAACATTTTCATATTTTAATTCTTTTGCTAAATCATCTGTTAATTCAGGAGTTGTTAATTTTTTTATAGCATTTACTTTAACTTTGAATAAAGCAGGTTTTCCAGCTAGAGTATCAACATGATATTCAGTAGGGAAAGTTACATTTACTTCTCCTTCTTGTCCAACAGTATATCCAACTAATTGATCTTCAAAAGTATCAATGAAAGAATGACTTCCTAATTCCAATGTATGAGAATCAGCTTTTCCTCCTTCAAATGCAACACCGTCTACAGAACCTTCAAATGCAAGATCTAAAGTGTCACCCATTGCTGCTTTATAACCTTCTTCACAGTCTTCTAATTTTGCTTTGCTTTTTAATAATTCTTTTACAGCTTCTTCTAATTTTTCATCAGTCATTTCAAATTCTGTTTTTTCTACTTCTAAATCTTTATATTGACCTAATTCAAATTCAGGAAAAACATCTATTGAAGCAACAATTTCAAATCCTCCATCTTTCTTTTCAGTTTTTGCATTGTATAAAGGACTGATAGGTTTTAATTCTGCTTCTTTTACAACATTCATGAAATCTGATTTTATTAATTTATCAGTAATTTCTTCAGTAATTTCCTTTGCAAATTTTGTTTCTATTTGATCAATAGGTGCATGTCCCTTTCTAAATCCTGGAACCTCTACATTTTTTTGAATTTCTGTAATTACTTTTTTTTCTATTGGAGCGAATTCTTCCTTATTCCAAGTCATAGTAATCTCTAAAGCTGATTTTTCAAGTTTTTTAATTTCGTGTTTCATTTTTTCCTCCTTAGTTTTTTATATAAATTTTATTTTATACTTTTTATTCTTATGTTGTATTTTTCTTTATCTTTAACTACTATTCTCTCAGGATAATAGACTATTGACAAATTTTTTAAATCTTTTATATTTTTTATCTCATTTGATAAATTAAAAGCTATATAAGAATACTCTTTATTATTCTTTTTCAAAACACCACTAAAATGTCTATTTTCCACTCCAAATTTTTCAATTGTTTTTATTTCAATATTTTCATCTAAGAACAATGGTTGCTTATTTGATAATCCATAGGGGGATAGTTTTTCCATATCTTGCAATAATTCTTTATTTATATCATTTACAGATAATTTCATATCTATCTCTACTATTTCTTGTACTTTTTCCTTATCTAAATTATTAATTTTTTCAGAAAATATTTTTTCAATTTCGTTTAATTTTTCAATCTTAGCTACAAAACCTGCTGCTAAATCATGTCCTCCAAACCTAATAAAGTTTTCTTTCATATCTACAAATATATTGAAAACATTTATTCCGTTACTACTTCTGCAAGATGCTTTTCCAATGTCTTTGCTTATAGCTATTAAAATTACTGGAACACCATACTTTATAGATAATCTAGAGGAAACCACCCCAATAACACCTGGATGCCAATTTTCTGATTTTATAAGTATCTTTTTTTCCTGTCTTCCATCAGTGTATGATTCAATTATTTCAATAGCTTCATCAAATATCTTTTTTTCTAATTTTCTTCTTATTTTATTCATTTTTTTCATTTCTTCAATAATGTTATATATTTTAAAATCATCATTTTCTATGAAAAAATCTGCTCCTACTTTTGAAATTCCTATTCTTCCTAAGGAATTTATTAAAGGAGAAATAAAATAACTTACATCAGTTGTGGTTATTTTTTTATGCTGAAATTTTAAATATTTCAAAAGATAAAATAATCCATTTACATTAGTATTTTTCAATACTTTTAATCCGTTACTAATTATTATTCTATTTTCATCTGCCATAGGTACAACATCTGCCACTGTACCTATCATTATTATGTCTAAATATTTATATAGGTTTTCCTCAGATATACCTAATTTTCTATATAATCCTTGGGCCAATTTTAAAGCGACTCCTGCCCCTGACAAATATTTAAATTTATAAGTTTTACTAATTTTAGGATTTATCAATATATATTCGTCATCAAATTCTTCCTTTTCAGCCTTATGATGATCTGTAACAATAATATCAATTCCTATACTTTTAGCATATCTAATATCTTCTATGGAATTAGCACCTATATCTACAGTAATAACAAGTTTTCCTTTCTTGCTCTTCATAAAATCTGCAGTTTTTTTATCAAAGCCATAGTTTTCTTCCATTCTATTTGGAATATAGTAATTTGTTTTTATTCCTATATCCCTAAAAACATGAACTAAAAAAGCAGTAGCACTTATCCCATCAACATCATAATCACCATAGATATATATCTTTTCTTGACTATTCCTTTTTTCTATGATTTTCGAAACAGCAGCTTCCATATTTTCAAAATCAAAAGGATCTCTTAATTGACTTAATTCAGGATTTATAAACTTTTCAACTTCTTCTTTTTCAACTATTTGTTTTTTTAATAGAAGTCTTGTAAGTGTTTTTGAAATACCCCATTCTATGGATTTTTTTTCCACTAAAGAATCCTCTATAAAATTATTTTTCCATAACATTTTCCATTCGCCTAATCCTTAGTTATTTTTAAATCATCTAGTAATTTAGACATTTTAACAGCATACTCTATTGAAGTATCTAACTTTACTCTCAATTCTGGTATATATCTAAGAGCCAATGTTTTAGCCACTTCTTTTCTTAGGAAACCTTTAATTTCATTTAATCCTTCTAAAACTTTTTTATTATCTATTTCCTTACCCTCTGTGGATAAAATTGTAAAATATAAATCTGCAAATTTTAAATCTTCTGTTACGTTAACTCTTGTTATAGAAACTAATCCTTTAACTTTAGGGTTTTTTATATCAGTTAGAAATAATGTTGAAACAACCCTTAGTATTTCTTTTTCTATAGAAGCTAATCTTTCTTTTCTCATTTTTGCCCCTTTCTAAATAAAAATCAAACTTATTTTTTATCGTTAAGAGTTCTTTTTATTTCTACAATATTAAATGCCTCTACTATATCATCAACTTTAATATCATTAAAGTTTTCTATTCCTAATCCACATTCTTGACCAGCAACAACTTCTTTTACATCGTCTTTAAATCTTTTTAAAGATGATAATTTTCCTTCATATGTAATAGTTCCATTTCTAAGTATTCTTATGTTTGAGTCTCTTTTTACTTTTCCATCAACAACTACACATCCAGCTATATTTCCTAATTTTGTAACTTTAAATATTTGTTTGATTTCTATTCTTCCTAAATAATTTTCTTTAAATTCTGGTTTTAACATACCTGTTAAGGCTTTTTCAACATCTTCAATTATTTCATAAATTATAGAAGATGTTCTTATTTCTATTCCAGCTTTTTCAGCGTCTTTTATTGCTTTAGTTGTAGGTCTAACATTAAATCCTATTATTATTGAACCTGAAACTTCTGCAAGTCTTACATCACTTTCAGTTATTGCTCCTGGAGTTGCTTGAACTATATTAACTGCAACTTCATCATTATTTAATTTATTTAAAGATTCCACTAAAGCTTGAGCAGAACCCTTTGTATCAGCTCTGATAACTAAGTTTAATTCTTTTACTTCTTCATGTTCAAAACTTTCTGATAGAGATTCTAGAGTTACAGTTTTTCTTGATTTCTCTCCTAATCTTCTTTCTTTAGTCATTTCTTCTACTATTCTTTTAGCATGTTGTTCATTTTGAATTACATAAACAACGTCTCCTGCTTCTGGAACTGTGTTAAATCCTATAATTTCAACTGGTTGAGATGTAATAGCTTTTTTGATTTTTTTACCTTTATCATCAATTAAGGCTCTTATTTTACCATAAGATTCCCCTGCAACTACAACGTCACCTATCTTTATGTTTCCTTCTTGAATTAGTATATCTGCAATTGGTCCAACTTGAGAATCTAATTTAGATTCAAGAACAACTGCTTTTCCTCTTTTCTTTGAATTTGCTTTTAATTCTAAGATTTCAGCTGTTAATAAAATAGTTTCTAATAAATCATCTAAATTTATTCTAGCTTTAGCAGAAACTTCAACAAACTCTATGTCTCCACCCCATTCAACTGCAACTAGTCCATATTCCATAAGTTCTTGTTTAACTTTTAATGGATTAGCATCTGGTTTATCTATTTTATTTACTGCGATTATAATTGGAACCTTAGCTGCTTTAGCATGGGAGATTGCTTCAACTGTTTGTGGCATTACACCATCATCAGCTGCTACAACTAATATTGCTATATCAGTTACTTGTGCTCCTCTTGCTCTCATATCAGTAAAAGCCTCATGACCTGGAGTATCAACAAAAGTTATTTTCTTTCCATTTTTTACAACTTGGTAAGCACCAATCTTTTGAGTGATTCCTCCTGCTTCTCCATCAACAACTTGAGTACTTCTTATTGCATCTAATAGAGATGTTTTACCATGATCAACGTGACCCATAATTATTATAACTGGAGCTCTTTCAACTAAATCAGACTCTTTGTCTTCTATTTCAAGTGCAAATTTATCTCCAAATGCTATTTTTTCTTCTTCTTCTTCTTCAACTAAAATATCATATTCAGCTGCTAATTGTTCTGCTAATTCTAAATTAACTGGACTGTTTATTGTGTACATTCCACCTTCTAAAAATAATTTTTTGATTAAACTTGAACTGTTAACTCCTAGTTTTTCAGCAAAATCACCTAAAGTCATTTCACTTCTCATTTTTATTATTTTAACTCCATCTTCTTCAACTAAAACTGCAGCTTCAGTATCAACTTTTTTTACATAAAAATCTGCTCTTCTACCCTTTTTTTTCTTTTTGTTTTTATTCTTATTCTTTTTCTTATCTATATCTATTCCCTCTTCACTTTCTTTATTTTTTGTTTTTGATTTTTTCTTTTTATTCTCTTTTTTATCGTGCTCGTCATCTTTAACAAAATAATTCTTTATTTTATCAACTTGATCATCTGTTAAACCAGATAAATGAGATGACACTTCTATTTCTAACTCTTTAATTAAATTTAAAAACTCCTTATTCCCCATTTTATATCTTTTAGCTAATTCATGAACTCTTACTTTCATTTATTCTTAGCACCCCCCTTAAAACTTATCCTATAAGTCCTCGGGCTACCCTCTTATTTTTAATAGCAATTACATTTACTTCTTCTTTATCGAATATTTCTCCTAACTGAATCTTACTTCCGTAATGAATATAGTGAATGTTGTTTTCATTTGCTTTTCTTATTAGCTTATTGTCATTCTTTTCACTTATATCTTCAGCTATTATCATAAAATGAATTTTTTCTATTTCATCAAAAATCATATTTACTCCAAAAACTAACTCCTGAGAATTCTTCATTGCTTTCAAAACCTTAAGATAATCCTTGGTATCTTTTTTTAATAAGCTTAACATTTTTAGTAAATCATCTATTTCAACTTTTATTTTCTTATGTTTTGATAATCTGTTCACACATTCTTGGGATCTGCATATATATGTTCCTCTTTTTTGAGATTTCATTTTCTCATCAAAGGTATATTTATCTCCTTTTTCAACAATTCTAAATAATTCATCCTTAGTATGCTTTTTTCTACAAATAATACATGTTCTTTCAGAAATTTTAGTCATTTTTTTCCTCTAACGCTTCTTTTACTTTTATATCTACTCTCATTCCAGTTAATTTAGCAGCAAGTCTTGCATTTTGACCACTTTTACCAATTGCTAAAGACAATTGAGTTGCATCAACTATAACTCTTGCTGTAGTTTCATCTTCTAGAATTTCCACACTATTAACTTTTGCTGGACTAAGAACTGCTGAAACGAATTCTTCTATTGATTCTTTCCATTCAACTATATCTATTTTTTCTCCATTTAATTCATCTACAATATTTCTTATTCTTAGTCCTTTTTGACCAATACAAGCACCTATTGTATCTATATTTTTATCCTTTGAGTAGACTGCTATTTTAGCTCTAGATCCTGCTTCCCTAGCAACTGATTTTATTTCTATTAACCCTTCAGATATTTCTGGAATTTCCAATTCAAATAATTTTCTTAATAGTCCTTCGTTTTTTCTAGATATTACTATTTTAGGGAATTTGCTAGTTTTTTCAACTTCAGCAACATAAACTTTTATTCTGTCTCCAACTCTATATACATCAGATGGTGATTGTTCAGATATAGGAAGTACTGCTTCTGTTCCATCAAACTCTATAAATATACTCTTTCTATCATCGATTCTTCTTATAATACCAATGATTATATCTTTTTCTCTAACTTTAAATTTATCGTAAACCCCTGTTCTTTCTGCTTCTCTAACTTTTTGGATAACTATTTGTTTACCGTTTTGAATTGCATTTCTTCTGAACTCTTCACAGTTAACTTCTATTTTTATTTCGTCTCCAATTTTAATTCTTTTCTTGTATTCTTTAGCATCTTCTAAAGAAATTTCTAAAGCTGCATCATAAACATCATCAACAATTGTTTTTAATTCATAAACTTTAATTTCTCCTGTTGTTCTGTTTATCTCAACTTTGACATTTTCTTCTTCTCCAAAATGTTTTTTATAAGCTGCTAAAAGGGCTTGCTCAACTGTTTCTAATAAACTTTCTTGGCTTAACCCCTTTGATTTCTCCAACTCTTCCAATGCTGCTAGAAATTTTTTTCCGTCTTTACCTTTCATTTTCTCCTCCTGAAGCCTAGACTTTAAATATCTTTAAAATCATAGACTAGATTAGATTTTCTAATCTCTTTAAATGGTATTTGCATTTCATCCTCTGTTTGAAGAAATACAATATTATTTTCAAATTTTGTTAGTACACCTTCAAAATTCTTTTTATCATTTAACTTATGCTTTAAACTTACTTTTATTTTTGACCCTTGAAATCTAATGAAATCTTCTGGTTTTTTTAAAGGTCTTTCTATTCCAGGTGAGGAAATTTCTAAAAAGAATTTTTTATCGATAATTTTATCTATATCATCACCAACTGCTGAGCTCACTTTAGCACAATCTCCCAATGATATCTCCTTATCTAAATATTCTATGTATATCCTTACATACCAATATCCTCCATCTTGAAGATACTCCACATCAACTAATTCCAGACCAAATTCTTTTAGAGTTGGATCTATTATCTTCTCAATTTTTTCTATAACTTTCAATTTATCTTCTTTTTCCAAAAACAACTCACCTCTCTTCCTAATCCTTACCATAAATAAAGAGTGGGTTTCCCCACTCTCCTCTAAACAATATACTTTACCAAGAAATTATACCATATAAATTCAAAAAAATCAATCATTCTTTGGATTTTTCCTAAGCAAATCATAGGCTTTTAAACAGATTTCCGTCCTAGAATTATAAGCCAAAATAGCTTTTTAATTCTTCAACTTTATCTAATTTTTCCCATGGAAGATCAATATCTGTTCTTCCAATATGACCAAAAGCTGCAAGATCTTGATATCTAAATTCACCACTTCTTAATTTCAACTCTTTTTCTATTCCTCTTGGTGTTAAATCAAATATTTTTTTAACTACTCTTGATAATTTCACTTCATCAACTTTACCTGTACCAAATGTATCTACTTTTATTGAAATTGGTTCTATTACTCCTATTGCATAAGATAGTTGAACCTCACATTTGTAAGCTAATCCAGCTGCAACTATATTTTTAGCAACCCATCTAGCAGCGTAAGCCCCTGATCTGTCAACTTTTGAAGGGTCTTTTCCAGAAAAAGCTCCTCCCCCATGTCTAAAATATCCACCATAGGTATCAACTATAATTTTTCTGCCTGTAAGTCCTGTGTCTCCATTTGGACCGCCGATTATAAATTGTCCTGTGGGATTGATAAATATTTTCTTTATATCTTCAAACTTCATGTTATATTTTTTAATTACAGGTTTAATTACTAATTCTTTTAAATCCTCGTGGATTTGTTCTTGAGTTACGTCTGGATTGTGTTGAGCTGAAACAACTATAGCTTCAATAAATTTAATGTTTTCTTCCCTGTCATAGGCTAATGTTACTTGAGATTTTGCATCTGGTCTAGCCCAAGTCAAAACTCCATTATCCTTTAAATCCACATAAACTCTTAATATTTCCCTTGCTAATACTAAAGCAAGAGGCATAAGTTCTGGGGTTTCTTTTACAGCTCCCCCAAACATAATACCTTGGTCTCCTGCTCCTCCTCTATCTACACCCATGGCAATGTCTGATGATTGAGCGTGTATTGAATTAAATACCCCACAATCACTATCAAATCCCATACCTGTTTTATATCCTATTTCTCTTATTTTATCTCTAACTACATCTTGAATATTTACAAAAGTTTTAGTGGTAATTTCTCCTCCAACTATTACTTGTCCTGTTGTACAAAAAACCTCACATGCTACTCTTGATTCTGGATCATCCTTTAAACATGCATCTAAAACTGCATCTGAAATTTGATCAGATACTTTATCTGGATGTCCTGGGGAAACGCATTCTGAAGTAAAATAAATTAAATCTTCCATTAATTCCTCCTTAAAATATATATACTTATATATTATATTTACTTAGTTATCACAAATTAAATTCAAAATAAAAAGTCCTTTCCATAGGAAAGGACATAATATCTACATTGTCCCATCTCTTTGGAATTAGCACCACACAATAAATGTAGGTTGCTGAGACATCTACGGGCCAATCCCTCCGTCTCTCTTGATGGTATTTCAGTTTATATTTTATTATTATTTGTTCAAAAAGTCAAGCTTTTTTAAAAAGTATATACAATTCCAACTCCACCTAAATAAATCAAACTATTACTAACAATGGGAGAATTTTTTATTTCACTTGAAAATTTCATTGCACCTAAAAATCCAAGCAATGAAAAAGCATCTGTTAATCTATAAGAACTTGTAACCCCAATTCCTAGTGAATAGCCACTTTCCCCATTATACTCATTTAAGGAAGTACTTGTACTGGCTTCTCCAGAGTCTATACCAAAATAATAATCAATAAAACTTGAATTATAATAGTTAAAATTAAAAGAAGGTTTTATTATTAAATTTTCATTAATTACATAAGGTTTTTGAATTCTAAGGGATAATTTTCCTCCCTCTTGGCCTATTTCTGCATTTAAAATTGTCTCAACATCATGAAGTCCATTGTAATATTTAAATTCACTTCCTAGCATAAATTGATAATCTCTGTCATCAATTCCTTTATATTTAGAATCTAAATCACTTCCATCAATTTTATATCCTCCAAAGGGAACTGCATATAAAGAAAATGCGTACACATCATCTTCCATTAACCTATACCCTATGTGTAACGTATTAGCTGTTGTAGAATCTATAAAATAATTGTCATATTCATAATTCAAAAATGGCAGTACATGACTTTTATCATCACCTTTAAAAAATTCACTTGTAACTCCATAACCAATTCCAACACTAGATGCTAAAGTAATTTGTGATACTAATGCTATCATGGGAAAAAAAGCTATTTTTTTCATAATTACCTCCCAGTTAATAATTTATTTATTCATATGTTTCTCTTCTCTTTTTATTTTTATAAAATTATATTTTCCTGTTACTTTTCTTTTAAAACTAAATTTTCCATTAGTTGGAAAAATCGCTATTCTTCTTATGTCAAATAAGTCTTCTTGAAAAGAAATGTCTCCATTATCTGTTGTCACTGCAAACTCATATCCAGCTTCCTTTACAAGTTCTTTAACTATTTTGCTTCTATGCCCATAGGGATAAGCGAAACTAGTTAATTTTTTCCCTAATTTTTTTTCTAATATTTCTTTAGAATCAATAATTTCTTTTTTTGCTATTTCAGGCTTTAAATTTCCCATTTTAGAATGTGTCATAGAATGCCCACCAAATTCCATTCCGTAATTTTGCATCTCTAGTATTTCTTCATCACTCATTAGATGAAAAACTTTTTCTGGATTAAAATTATTTTCAGCATCCCATTTATTGTATTTCAACTCTCCTAATAAATATATTACTCCCTTAAATCCAAATTCTTTAAGAATTGGAAAGGCTATTTCATAGTTATCCTTATACCCATCATCAAAGGTTAATACTATTAATTTTTTGTCTTTATTGAATCTTTTTTTATAATTATTATCCTTTAAATCTTCAAAGGTCACTGTTTCATAACCTTTATCCTTTAGGTACTGCATATGCTGTCTAAAGATTTTCTCTTCTATGTAGGTTCCATGAACCCCTTTCTCTTCCTCATCTCCTTTTATAACTCTATGATACATTATAATTGGAATTTCATATTTGTTTTTTAAAACATATTGTTTTGAATATATTTTTTCTATTCTATCAACTATTTTTTCTAAGGAAAAATTCTTCTCTACCTTTTTTCTTAATTCCAAAAGATTTCCATGGGATTTTTTAATTGCATTATTAATATCTTGAGATATTCCTCTTATTTCAACTTTACTAGCTAAATTTTCATTTAAATTAATATCACCAAAGTTGCTTTTTAATCCATAGTCTATGTTACTTGTTCCTATTGATCCTAAATATTCATTTTCTCCAACTGCTATAACTGGCTTACCTGATAAAATAGCTTCCACTGCAACCCTACCAGCTCCTATAACTATTGATGACTTACATATTTCCTCATAAACATTATTTATATATCCCATAAATTCAACTTTATTTTTAAATTTCTCAAATCTTTTAGGAACTTCTTTTCCTCCAATAACTCTAACAACTAAATCTTTTCTATCTGATATTTCCTCTAAAATATCGTAGCACACATCTCCCTTTGGTCCTGACAATCTTCCAATTATTGAAACTACTATTTTTTCATTACATTTATTTTCAACTTCAAAAAGATATTCGTTACAATCAACTGGGTTTCTCAACACCTCTATTTTGGAATTATCAACTCCTAATTCAGTAATTAGTTGATGCTTAATATTTTCACAAACTGCTATTCCATAATCACCAAAACATTTAATTAATTTTCTACTTAGATGAACAGGTTGTTTCCCATGGGTAGTTGTTATTAGAGGAATTCTTGCTATTTTACAAGCTAATGCTGAACTCCAAGCTGAGGCTCTAGAATGAGCATGAACAACTTGAATATCATTTTCTTTTATAATTTTTAATAATTTTCTAACGTGACCCAATCTTTGAAATAAACTTCTCTTATTAAATTGAATTTCAAAATATTCAGCACTGGTTTTTTTTGTTAATGTGTCTGATACTATAATAACTTTATTTTTTCTTTTTATTAATTCATTACTAAGGGTTACTGCATAAACTTCAGCCCCTGTAACTTCCAATTGAGATAATGCCATTAATATATTCATTTTCCCTCACTTTTAATCTTCTAAATCCTTTATCAACATAATATAGTGGTTAATTTTGCCACTGTAATTTTCAACTATTTCTTTATTTATTCTAATATAATTATCATTTTCCTCATACAATTGTCTGTTTAAAACAACAAAATGTTTTTTTAATTTTTTCAACTTTTTCTTAGTAACTTTTCCTTCTAAGGTTCTATTGAACATTTTCTCAGAAATTTTAAAATTCTTCTCAAATTCGTAACTGTTATAATAGTGTATTCCTGAACAAGAGGTCATTAGAACTACAATTATAATTAAGATTAATCTTTTCAACAAACACACACCCCTTGACTTATAAGTCAATTCTTTCTTTGAGCATATCATATCTTCCGTCTTCTAGTCAATTTTATTTATTGTTTTATTAAAATATTTTAAAAAACAATAAATATCCTTTGAAATAAACTCCCAAGTATGATACTCATTTTTATAAATATAGCCTTTGAAATTTATATTATATTTTTTTAATCTTCCAACTATATCAATCCATTGTTGAAGCATCAAATAAGGTTTCTTATCCTCTGCACCTACACTTAAATAAAAATTCTTTCCATTGAATTCTTCCTTATCCATCACTTTAATTATACTATATGGATCTTGTTTTAATATTCTCCAACCCCAAGGACTAAAAATTCGTATAAAATTTGTTTTATCCAAATCGTTAAATAAAAATCTTGGAATATAAATATATTTCATTATTCTCATGACCCTTCTATTTACGCTCATCCTAATTAGACTTACTGCCCCTGAAAAACTTCCAATAACATTAAATTTTCCAATGTTTTTCAGTCCTATTTTATAAGCTGCATAACCACCCATTGAAAAACCTGCTATACCTAATTTCCCATTTGGAGTGATTTTTTTAACTTCATTGTACAGTTCATCCATTATATAATCTTCATATTTAAAATTGCTATCCTCATAAAAGTTGGTATACCAACTTTCTCCAGCATATCCTGAATCAGGTAAGATAAACATCATATCATTTATACTATTACTTTTTTTTAAGATTAAATAATTTTCTAATAATTTCCCTCTCTCCAACCAATCTTCACTTGAGTCTCTAATACCGTGGAGTAAAATTAAACAAGGAATTTCTTTAAGTTCTACGTTCTTTGGAGTTACAATAATAACTTTCATCATTTCCTTAACATGAACACTTTTTATACTTTTTCTTTGAATGTTAAAATTATCATAAACTTCTTCTTTACTTAAACTGGTTAAATCTAACTCTGTTTCCTTATTATATTGAACTTCCTCATATGACAATACTCTTTTTAATTTTCTTGCAAATTTAAATTTATAAGGATAAGTTATAAAGTAAAAAAGAAGACATAAAAATACTACTGTCACAAAAAGACTAATAATCATTTTTTTATCTCCTTTCTTTATTTTTATTCAATTAAATTTGTTTAAAATGCTGCATTTCCTGGTGTTCTTGGGAATGGTATTACGTCACGAATATTAGTGATTCCTGTAATATACATCATCATTCTTTCAAAACCTAATCCATAACCTGAATGAGGGAAACTTCCATATTTTCTTAAATCAGTATAGAATTTATATTCATCTTTATCTAATCCTAATTCATTCATTTTTCCTTCTAATATTTCTAGTTTATCTTCTCTTTGAGATCCACCTATTATTTCTCCAATTCCTGGAGCTAATAAATCCATAGCTCTAACGGTTTTACCATCTTCATTTAATTTCATATAGAAAGCTTTAATTTCCTTTGGATAATTTGTTAAAAATACAGGTTTTCCAAAATGATTTTCAGCTAAAAATCTTTCATGTTCACTTTGTAAATCTATTCCCCATTCAACTTTATAATCAAATTTATGTTTTGAATTTATTAATATATCTATAGCTTCTGTATATGTTAATCTTGCAAAATCATTATTTAGAATATTATTTAATTTTTCAGTTAATCCCTTTTCTATAAATTTATTGAAAAATTCTATTTCTTCTGGACAATTTTCCATAACATATTTAATTATATATTTAACCATTTCTTCAGCAACATCCATATTTACTGTTAAGTCAGCAAATGCCATTTCTGGTTCTATCATCCAAAATTCAGAAGCATGTCTTGAAGTATTTGAATTTTCTGCTCTAAATGTAGGTCCAAAAGTATAAACATTTCTAAAAGCAGAACAATATGTCTCAACACTAAGTTGTCCACTTACTGTTAAGTTAGTTGCTTTACCAAAAAAATCTTTTGAATTATTAACTGTTCCATCTTCATTCTTAGGCAAATTTTCCATATCCAAAGTTGTAACTCTAAACATTTCTCCTGCCCCTTCAGTATCTGAAGAAGTTATAATTGGAGTATGAACATACACAAAATTTTTGTCTTGAAAAAATTTATGAATAGCATAAGCTAATACTGATCTTACTCTAAATACAGCAGAAAAAGTATTTGTTCTTGGTCTTAAATGTGCTATCTCTCTTAGATATTCAAATGAATGTCTTTTATTTTGAAGTGGATAATCCAAGTCTGCTTTTTGTTCTATTTTCACTTCAGTGGCAATTATTTCTGCTGCTTGCCCTTTTCCTTGTGATTCTTTATACATTCCTTTTACAAATACAGAAGAAGAAATTGATAAATGAGAAATTTCTTCAAAATTTTCTAAACTTGTATCATAAACAATTTGAATTCCTTTAAAAAAACTTCCATCATTTATTTCTATAAACCCAAAGTTTTTTTGAGCTCTTATTTTTCTTACCCATCCAGAAATTTCAACCTCTTTCCCCAATAATTCTTTTTCTTTTCTATACAATTCTCTTACTGTAACTCCACAACTCATTAAACTCCCCCTTAATTTAAGTTCCCTTTATCATCTACTATTTCTATTCTGTCCAAATGACCTTTAACTTGAGCTCTAAATTTTTCAATATAAAGCTTTCTGTATTTATCTCTTTCTAATAATTCTTCTTTAGTTAAAGTTCTTTTTTTTGACAGATTTGCAAAATAATTTACCTTTGTAACTATATCTTTCATTTCCATTTTTATCTCCTATATTATAACATATTAGTTGTAATTTATTACATCTATAAATCTAAAGTATTATACATTTTATTTTATTTTTTGTCAAACATGGACACATTGTTTATGCTAGCAATAATTCCCATTGCAACCATAATGGTAATTATTGAACTTCCTCCATAGCTGAACAAAGGCATGGGAATACCAAAAACTGGTAGTAAGCCTAAAACTACAAAAAAATTGATTAAAAATTGAGTTATTATAAAACCACCTATACCTACTGCTAAGTATTTACCGAAAATATCTTTAGAATCTAATCCTATTTCTAATATTAAATTATATAATAAGAAAAATAAGAATATTACAAATACTACCCCAATAAAACCTAATTCTTCTCCAAATAGAGCCATTATAAAATCAGTGTGTATTTCAGGCAAATAATTATATTTTTGAACTCCACTACCATAACTTCTCCCTAAAATACCTCCGTTTCCAAAGGCAAGTAAAGATTGGGCAACCTGATATCCTTCATTAAGATTTCCCAAGTAATTATCTCTAAGTATTCCTTGTAAGAACATCCTTATTCTCACTAATTTATAATTTGGTGAATCTCCTCTATAAATAAATGTTAAAACAGTTATTCCTAAAACAATTGCTGGCATTAATATTTCTAATATTTTTTTCTTTGATATTTTAGTGAAGAAAAACATAAAGATATAAATACAAATGTAATGGATTATTGTTCCCAAATCATTTTCAAAGAATATTAAAAATGAAAAAACCATTAAAATAAAAGCTGAAGATGTAAATGTTTCAAATACACTTTTATTTTCTTCCTCACATTTTGAAAACAGTCTAGCTAGTAGAACTATAAAAACTACCTTTAAAAGTTCTGCAGGTTGTATGGTTCCAAAGGTGCCTACTACAATCCAACCTGTTGCACCGTTTATTTCTCTAACTATGCTTGGAAAGAGTTTATTTCCCACAGCTAAAAAAGACAAAATTGAAATAGAAATAAAATATAGAAAATATACTATATATTTATTTTTTAATATTCTATAATCCTTACCGCTTAGTAAACAATAACAAAATAATCCTATGCTTAAATAGAGACAATATTTACTTTTATTTAAAATACCGTTTCTATAATAGGATATAC
The DNA here is from genome assembly GCF_010367435.1 of Fusobacterium sp. IOR10. Lineage (NCBI taxonomy): Bacteria > Fusobacteriati > Fusobacteriota > Fusobacteriia > Fusobacteriales > Fusobacteriaceae > Fusobacterium > Fusobacterium sp. IOR10. The sequence goes on along the minus strand of NZ_WJWY01000003.1, from coordinate 519 downwards.
TAAAAATATTTAAAATTCCTAGTATCATTATTATACCTAATATTCCTATTAAAACTCTTTTTCTTCTTTTAACAACTTTTTTTTTATTTTTTTCCTTTAGAACCTTTGCTATATTTTCTTCTATTATTTTTTGTTGCTGATAAATATTCTTATTTTTTTCCATCATTTTTCCTTATACTACAAATATTTTTAGATAGCTTCCATTGAACAGATTATAACATAATCTAAATATTTTTCCAAAAAATAAAAAAAAGATTGGCAAGTACTTATCCTCCCAGAGGGCTGCCCCCCAAGTACTTTCAGCGTTTATGAGCTTAACTTCTAGGTTCGGTATGTTACTAGGTGTACCCTCATAGCTATTCTTGCCAATCATTATTTATTTGTATTTCTTGAACACTTGATACTACATAGTAAAATATAATTTAATATTTGATTAAGATTCCGACTTATTAGTATTGGTCTGCTAAATAAATTGCTTCACTTACACTTCCAACCTATCAAACTCCTAGTCTCGAAGTT
>NZ_WJWY01000002.1 GCF_010367435.1 Fusobacterium sp. IOR10 | reverse complement strand
TAAGAAATAGAATTTTAATTTATAGCAATTTAACAAAAATAAAAATTCCTTCAGCATAAAGCTGAAGGAACAAAAACATTATTTATTTTTTTATTTTTCTCCACCAACACCAGTTGACAAAGAACCATTTTTTAACTCTATTCTACTTTTGTATCTCATCCTTTGGCAGTATTTTATTAAATATTAATGTAAATATTACTGCAAAAAATATTCTTCCCCAAAATACACCTATCATCTTAGCTCCTAAAGGAATAAATAAAAGAGTATCTTCTATAAGAGCGTGGCATAAACTTATAAATATTGCAACTAAAAATAGATCTCTTTTACTATAAGAGCCTTCCTTCACTTCTTTTATAATCAGACCACTCCCATAGCTAACCCCCATAGTCAAACCAACTATACATGTAAGAGATAATCCTGGATTAATTCCTAAAAAAGTCATCATTGGGGAAAATTTATTATTTATCCAGTCTAAAATACCTATTTTCTTCAATCCTTCCATCAGCACTAAAAGAGTAAATATAATAATAAATATTGTTATATATTTCTTTAATTCTCCTAATATCCAACTTGTAATTCCTGAATTTGGTTTCTTCATTGTAAATCTAAAAATTGCTGTTTCTTGGTAGATATTAAGAAATTTAAATAATAAATTTAAACATACTCCTCCTATTACAGCGCAAGACATTCTTATACATAAGATTTTCCAAGGCTTTGCACCTGTTTCAGATATAACCTTTAATTCTATTGGAAGTGAATGAGCAAATAAAATTAAACTAGCTACTATTGTTATTTCAGCTACTGTAAATGTATTATTTTGTGCCATGGTCAAAATTACTAGTATCCCACCATATATATTAGTTATTAAAGCTGCTGCCCATACTATTCCCATCTCTCCACTTAGACCCATTAACCCCATTAATGGGGTTAATGCCTTTGAAAGAAAATCTATTATTCCAAAATAGCTCCCAACCTTTACCAAAATACTTATTGGTAGCATTATCTTCAAAAGCTTTAAACTTATTCTTAAACTTTCATTTAATAATTTCATTTTTTAACCTCCAAAGTCATATTCACATGGGGGATTCCATCTTCTAGATAAACCTCTGATATAGGTTTAAAGCCAAAACTTTCGTAGAATTCTCTAAGATAGTTTTTAGCAGCTATTCTTATATTTTTTTCATTCCAATTATTTACCACATGATCTATTCCATTCTTAACAATTTTTTTAGCAAGACCTCTTCCTCTAGCTTCTTTAATTACTAAAACTCTTCCTAAAGAACAGACATCATAGGCAATTCCAGGCTTTATAATTCTTAGATAGGCAAGTAGTTTTCCATCTTCCTTAATCATTAAATGATCAGACTCAAAATCTCTTCCATCTGCATCCTTATAAAAACATCCTTGTTCTATAATAAATACTTCTAATCTTACTTTTAATATATCATATAGTTCCTTTGTTGTCAGTTTGTCAAACTTTTTAATTTCTAAATTCATTTTTGGTCCTCCTAATATTTCATTTTTTACAATAATATAAAAATGCTTTGATTTCTTTTAAACAAGTAATACAATATTACTTTTAAAATATATTTTAATAAAATATTCAAATCAAGACATTATTATTCAATGATAATCTAGGAATTATTAAAAAATTATAAATTAAAGATTAAAGATTTTTTTAAACTATTTGATTTAATTGCTAAATTAACCTTTGGTCAATCTAGTGTAATCTTTCCAAGCTATTATACTTGATTTTTATAAACATTTCAATAAAAATAAATTAAAACAGTCTACTAAATCAGCTGGCTTTAAGGTCAACTGTTTTTATTTACATAACTTTTACTTTTCTTTTACCTTAAAAACACTTTAATTTAACAAAGGCTTTGTATAATAAATCTAAAGATATTTTAAATAAAAAATAATACTTAGGAGGAAATATGAAAATCAAAAAATTATTTAGTGCTTTAGCTTTAATTGGGGTGATTGTAGGATGCGGAGATAAATCTATAAAGACTCCTAAAAAAGAGATTAATATTTATACTGCTTTAGAAACTGAACAGATTCCAGAATATTTAAAAGGATTCAAGGAAAAATATCCAAATATAAAGTTAAATGTAATCAGAGACTCCACAGGAATTATAATATCCAAACTTTTAGCTGAAAAAGATAATCCTCAAGCTGATGTAATTTGGGGAACTGCTGCAACTGGAATACTGAGCTTAAATAAAGTAAATCTTTTAAAAGAATATTCCCCTAAAGGAATTGAACACATTAATAAAAAATTTGTTGATCAAAGTGGAACTAAACCTAAATGGGTTGGAAATAATGCTTGGATGAATGCAATTGTAGTAAATAAAATAGAATTAAAAAAGTTAGGTCTAAAGGAGCCTAAGAGTTTTAAGGATTTATTAAATCCAAATTATAAGGGCTTAATTTCCATGCCAAATCCCAATTCTTCTGGAACAGGATTTTTAACAGTCTCAGCTTTAATACAATTGATGGGAGAAAACAAAGCTTGGGAGTATATGAAAGACCTTCATAAAAATATTGGAGTTTATACTCATTCTGGATCAAAGCCTTCTAAAATGGCTGCTAAAGGAGAGTCCCCAATAGGAATATCCTATGATTATCCTGGAATTAAACTAATGAATCAAGGTGCCCCTGTAAATGTCTATTTTCCAACTGAAGGATGTGGATGGGATTCTGAAGCTAACGCTTTAATTAACAAAAAAATTATTAAAAAAGAATCTAAATTGTTTCTAGATTGGGCAATTTCAGAAAATACCATGAAAGAATATTCTAAATCCTATGCAATTGTATCTAGAGACATAAATGTTTCTGTTCCTAAAGGATTCCCTAAAAATCCAATAAATAAATTAATAGAAAATGATTTTAATTGGGCTGCCACTAATAGGGATAGTATATTGCATAAATGGGAAAATAATTTTGGCTCAAAAACAGAAACAAAATAAAAGGATGGTTATATGGATTACTTAGAAATAAAAAACATTGAAAAAAGTTATGGAAAATTTAAAGCTTTGAAAAACATTAGTTTTCAAATAAAAAAAGGAGAGTTCATATGCTTTCTAGGTCCCTCTGGATGTGGGAAAACAACACTTTTAAGAGCTATTTCAGGTTTAGAAAACATTAACTCAGGAAAGATTTTCCTAAATGGAGAAGATATTACAAAAGAACATCCAAGCAAAAGAAATTTAGCTATAGTATTTCAATCTTATGCTTTATTTCCTAATATGACTGTTGAAGAAAATATAGCCTTTGGACTGAAAAATAAAAAAATTCAAAATCATATTATTCACAAAAAAATTGATGAAGCCTTAAAAATGGTTGGATTAAGAGGAAGTGAAAAAAAATATTCAACTGAATTATCTGGAGGGCAACAACAAAGAGTGGCTATAGCAAGGGCTTTAGCCTTCTCTCCTGATATTTTATTGTTAGATGAACCTCTTTCTGCCTTAGATGCAAAAGTTCGTGAAAAACTGAGAAATGACGTTAAAAATTTACAAAAGAAACTTGGAATTACAACTATAATGGTAACTCATGATCAAGAAGAAGCTCTAGCCTTAGGAGATCGAATACTTGTTATGAACTCTGGTAACCTTGTTCAAATTGGTACTCCTGAAGAAATATATAATCACCCAAAAAATGATTTTGTAGCTACTTTTATTGGAAAAATGAATGAGTTCAAAATTAATAATAAAAAAATATTTGCAAGACCAGAAGATATAAGTATTGCTAAAAGTAATGATGCTGAAGTTTTTAGTGGATTAATACTTTCTTGGGACTATTTTGGATCTTACTATATCCTCAAAATAGAACATAATAAGCAAATAATAGAAATAACTTTACCTAAAAATCATAGCTTAATTTTAGAAATAGGAAGAAGAATATTTTTTAAAATTAACAAAAACTATTATAAGGAGGATTTATGCTTATAAATAAGGTTATTAAGCCTAATAGTTTACTTTCAGAAAAACTAAGGGATTTAGTGGTTATTATTATATTTTTATTTTTCTTTATTGGAATAGGTCTTCCTTTAATTTCTTTGATTTCAAAGGCTTTCCATAACTATAATAATGAATTTGTTGGTCTTAAGAATTTTTCAGAATACTTAAAATCTCCAAATATTTTTTCCTCCTTTAAAAATACTTTTTTTATAAGTATATTTTCAACAAGCGTTTCATTGATTCTAGGGTTTATATATGCCTATGGGATTTCTAGATGTAATCTTTTTAGTAAGAGATTTTTAAAATTAGCTATTCTCTTACCTCTATTTGCCCCTACAATGCTACACGGAATATCCTTAGTTTATCTATTTGGAAGAATGGGCCTTGTTACCACTGGATTCTTTGGACATCTTCCTTTTCTTAAAATGAATATTAATTTATATGGTCCTGTTGGAATTATTATAAGTGAAGTTATGTATACACTTCCCCAAGTCTATTTAATATTGCTGGTTTCTTTAAAAAATAGTGATTATAGACTGTATGAAGTTTCAGAAACTTTAGGAGGAAATAAATTCAAACAATTTATTAGCGTAACTTTGCCTAGTTGTAAATATGCAATTTTCTCATCAATGATTGTTTCTTTTATACTATCTTTTACAGATTTTGGAGGACCTAAAGTTGTTGGGGGTAATTACAATGTTCTTGCCACTGATATTTTCAAGCAAGTTGTTGGGCAACAAAACATGGAAAGAGGAGCTGTTATAAGCATTCTTTTAATTATTCCAGCTCTTTTAGCCTTTTTTATAGAAAATAATATTTCAAAAAAACAAAGGGACGTATTCAACGGAAGCTCCACTGAATATAAAGTGAAAAAATGTGTACCTAGAGATATATTTTTTAATGTATTTTCATATTTAATTGCAACAGCTATAATTCTATTAATTATTACTCCTGTTGTAACTTCTTTCATCAAAATGTGGCCTTATAATTTTAAATTAACTTTAAATAATTATAAGTTCTTTGATCTTAATGGAGGTCCTTTATCATTTTATAAAAATTCTCTAATTATAGCTTTATTTACAAGTTTAGCTGGAACTATTATTTCTTATTTATGTGCCTACATATCTTTAAAAACAGAGGAAATTATTTTAATAAAAAAAATAAATAATTTGTTTTTTATAATTCCCCTAGCATTGCCTGGTATGGTATTAGGGCTTTCATATATTTTCTTTTTTAACAGTCAGTCTTTTTATCTCCCCTTTATAGGAGAAATAGCTAATCCTTTTAATTTAATCTATAGAACCATATATATTTTAATTTTAGTTAATATAATACATTTTTTTTCTGTGACATATATGACTGCTTTTACAGGATTAAAAAAACTTGATAAGGAATTTGAAACAATAGCCTCTTCAATTGGAATACCTTGGTATAAAACCTTGTTTAAGGTAACCATTCCCTTAACTTTAGATACAATTGGAGAAATATTTATGTATTATTTTTTTAATACTATGACAACTGTTTCAGCTGTTATATTTTTATATACTTCCACAACAACTTTGGCAACTGTTGCTATGATAAATTTAAATGATATGGGAGATCAAGCAAAAGCTGCTGCAATGGGTGCTTTAATAATTGGAACAAATTTGTTTCTAAAATTTATATATGAATTAATTAAAAATTGGAGGAAAAATGAAAAATAATAAACAAATTAAATTGGTAATTTTTGATTGGGCAGGAACTACTGTTGACTATGGTTGCTTTGCACCTCTTGAAGTATTTATAAAAATATTTCAAGAAAAGGGTATAAATATAACCTATGGAGAGGCAAGGGAACCTATGGGACTTTCAAAAATAGATCACATAGAAGCTATTTTAAAAAATTCTAGAATAACTGACCTATGGAAGAAAAAATATAACAGAGAATGGAATAAAAATGATATTAGTGACCTTTACTTTAATTTTGAAAAAAAATTATTTGAAATTCTTGAAAATTATACAACTCCAATATCTGGGATCATCCCATTAGCAAAAAAATTAAGAGACAATAACATTAAAATTGGAAGTACAACTGGGTATACTAGAAAAATGCTAGATATAGTTATAGATGGAGCAAAAAAGAAAGGATACTCTCCTGATATTTTTGTAACCCCAACAGAAACATCAGTTGGAAGGCCTTATCCCTATATGATATATGAAAATATGAGCTTATTTAATATAAAAGATCCCAATCTAGTTGTAAAAATTGGAGACACTATTTCAGATATTAAAGAGGGAATCAATGCAGGGGTTTGGACAATTGGAGTAATCAAAGGAAGTAATGAACTTGGACTTAGGGAAGATGAAGTTAATGCTATGGATAAAAAAATACTTGGAGAAAAAATGAGAAAAGTAAAAGAAAAAATGATTTTAGCAGGGGCACATATGGTTATAGATGATATTACAGAAGTTTATGCAGCTATTAAAATTATAAATCAAAAATTAGAAGAAAAAAATCCCTATTTATTATTAACACCTGGCCCTTTAACAACAACTAAAAGTGTAAGAAAAGCTATGATGAAAGATTTATGTACTTGGGATGATGATTATAATAATCTTGTGCAAGATTTAAGAAAAAGATTACTTGATATTGCATATCTCAATTCAAAAAAATATTCTGTTGTTTTAATCCAAGGAAGTGGAACTTTTTCAGTTGAAGCTGTTATAGGTGGTAGTATATCTTCAGAGGAAAAACTGCTAGTTATAGCAAATGGAGCTTATGGAAACAGAATTGGAGAAATTTCAAATATTTTAAAACACAATTATAAAATATTAGATTTTGGTGAGTTGGGAGCTATTAATTTAAAGACTATAGAAGAAACAATAAAAGAAGAAAAATTTACTCATATTGCCATGGTTCATTGTGAAACTACCACAGGAAGATTAAATCCCATTAATGAAGTGGGAGAAATAGCAAAAAAATATAATCTTTCTTATATTATAGATGCAATGAGTAGTTTTGGAGGAATATCAATAGACATGGAAAAAACAAACTGTGATTTTTTAATTTCTTCCTCTAATAAATGTATTCAAGGTGTCCCTGGCTTTGGATTTATTATTGGGAAAATAGAAGCAATAATAAAATGTAAAAATAAAGCTAAATCCCTTTCTTTAGATCTTTATAGCCAATGGAAAACAATGAATGATTTCAATGGAAAATGGAGATTCACTTCTCCCACACACGTGGTTAGAGCTTTCTATCAGGCTTTATTGGAACTTGAAAATGAAGGTGGAATAAAAGAAAGAGAAAAAAGATATAAGGAAAATAACGCTATTCTTCTAGAGGGAATGAAAAAATTTAGGTTATGAAACCCTTATTGAAAGATCAGCTCTTTCTCCTATAATTACAACTTTTCTTTCTCCAAAAAATAAAAATTTTAATTTCAAAAATTTCTATAACACATTGAAAGAAAAAGGCTTTGTAATATATCCAGGGAAATTAACTGAAAAAAATTCATTTAGAATTGGAAATATTGGGGATATCCATCCTGAGGACATAAAAAAGTTAATATCCGTAATCCCAAAATGTATAAATGATTAAAAGAAAGCATATGTTTAACATATGCTTTCTTTCTTTATTTTTTATGCTCAGTTTCTTTTTTTGATTTTAATAATTGTGCTAAATATATGAATACTAAAAATATAGAAAATAAATTGTTAATACCAAATAAGAATCCATTTACTCCGTATATTTTAAGTTTTCTAAAATATGTTCCTACTATCCTTAAGAAAACTTCCCTTAACTTAGCATCAGACATTAGATTTATCTCTTCTTCTGTAACTTTAGCTATGTTTAAAGATTTTATAATTCCTTGAAAATTGTCTGCAAGACTATTTATAAATGAATCAATTGGAATATCTAAAATTTCCATTTTAGTTGAATATTCTATGGAATTAAATATTGATAAAATATTCTTTTCAAAGTCTAGTTTACAATTTTCACCTAATTTCCCCTTAATTTTCAAATACCATTCTTCATTATTCAAAAGATTTTTTATATTATCTTTAAAATTAGGGATATCCACAAAATCAGAAACATCCATATTTTTAACTTTATCCCCTAAATCTTTAGTGTATTCTTTTCCTATATTTTCAAAGGTATTTGAGTAAAATACATTGGTGTATATTTTACCCATTACTTCTCTAATGTCATCATCAGAAAATTTTGTGGTTAAATTATTAATTTTCAAAGGATATACATCTTCTTCTATAAAATCTCCTAACAAATTACTTATTATGTTAGAAACACTTTGTATTTTTTCTTCTTTCCCTGTCTTAACACTTTCTAAAAGCTTTAGTACATCCCCTTGGAAAAGTTTAAATACATCCACTAGACTTTTTATATTAATAACTTTCAAATAATCTTCTGGGGTTTTGTCTAAGAAGTTTGACATTATTAACTTAGATATTTCTTGAATCTTTTCTTTCCCTGTATTAGAAGTGGAAATATTATCAACAAGGTCTTTAACACCACTTGGATTTAATTCTATTGAAAAATCTTCCACACTGGAACTAGCAAACTCATTTATTATTCCTTCTATAACTTTTGATAACATCCCTTTACTATCTTCTATTAAATATGGAACCTTATTATATAAAAAATTAGAAACTATTTTCTCTATTAATTCATCTCCTCCTATTACATTGTAGGTTCCCCTTTGAAATAACCCTAACTCACTTGTAACTCCATTAATAGTTGTATTAATTAAGTTCTGTCTTTCATTTTTAAATAGGTTCTCTATTTTATTATAAAAAGTTTCAATAAATTTTTCTTTATTATTATAAACTATCTCTATTAATTTCCCATTAAACAATTGATCCATTCTCTTGTCTTTAGGAAATTCCTTAGAAAATCCAATTTTTATAGAATCCATTATACTTTTTTTTAAGTTCTCGTCATTTAATAATTGTTTCATATAATTTCCAATATCTTTCCCAAGGGAAGTATCCTTACCTATTATCTCAAGTAATTTCCTGTGAAATATTTCATCTTTTTTATTTAAACTCTCATATATGAAATTAAGTACCTTTGTATTTTCAATATTTTCTATTCCTTTAGTTCTAATAAACTTTTCTATTTTATTTTCTAACATATTATTCACATGACTTTTAACTTTTATTGGAATAATGTCACCTAAGGCTTTATTTGACCTAAATTTTATACGCATCTCATTAAAGAAAATTTCATCCATATCTTGAATAATTTTAATTTTTAAATTTGATAATTTATTTTCCACATCCTTTGAAAAAATTGTATCTATTTTATTTTTTCCAATTGAATCCCCTATTTTATTGTATATGCTATTTTGATTCTCATGTACTTTGCATTTAATAATTTCATAACTTAAATTAAATATAGAATCACTATTTTTAAGAAATAATTCTTCCACTAATTTAAAATTATTTTCACTTATTTCATCCTTTAATAATTTTAAAATATTTTCTTTTTTATCACGAAACATTTCCCCAGCTACCTTTTCATTAAGAAGTCTCTCATCTACAAACTTTGCCATATTCTTAGCAAACCTTGGTTTATTTTTAGGAATAACACCTTGAATTCCAATAAAAGGTTTATATGGTTTAAATAACATTCCTATGGCTAGGGAATTAGTTATTACTCCAATTGCTGAATATAGTAATATATTAACTTCTAGATTTCCAGATAAATTTCCTGCTCCTAATCCAACTAACCCACCTAGTCCAGCTCCTGCTATGTTAATTGCCCTTAGCTCTCTACCCATAAAGTCCTTAACCATACTATTAAGATCTCTGTTATCTAAGCTATGTATATTGTTAGCCACTACCTTACTTATGTTTCCCTTTAACATTTCTTCTAGTTTGTTGTCTATTATATTTAAAAATATATCCACTGTTTTTTCATCTATATCTTTAGATTTGGAAATATTATCCACAAGATCACTTATTATAGTTCCCTTTAAATCCTTTAATCCCTCTTCTAATTTAGTTCCCACTAAATCTCTAAACTTTTCCCTTGCTCCATTGAAGCTCTCACATGGTAATATTTCATTTAATTTCTTATTTCCAAAGTTTTCATCTATTTGATTTTTTAAATTTTCTATTAATTTAAGTTTATTATCATTTATTTTTTCCAAAGAATAATTTCCAAGAAATTCTACTGTTTTGTTACTTCCTATAAGGTCACGTAACTTTTTCTCTTTTAATATAAATATTTCATTTTTAACTGTTTCTTTTAATTGTTTTTCAAACTTACCACTTTCAAGATTGTTTTTTACTATTATTATTATTTCAGCTTTTATTTTTTCTTCCAATAAAGAATTTATGTCTAAAGTCTTTGGAATCATCTTACTAATTTTTATGTTAAACAAAGTTAAAATATTTTCCCTTGGGACCCTATTAATAATTTCTTCCATATTAAATTTTAAAAACTCTTGTATTCCACTAGAAGATATTATCTTGTTTTTTTCTAATTCTGATATTATCTCTCCAATACTTTTTTCCTGAAACATTTGTAAAACTTTTTCAGATAATTTTTCCCCTAACTTTTTATCATCCTTATACTTTTCTAAATAGTCTATTCCCTTATTAATAATAGCGTATTTCTTAGCTATGTCTTCCATAAATACATTTCTTATAAATTTTAATATAGTCTCCTTAACTACCCCATACTGGGAGATAACCTCATCCACTGATTCTTCTATGCCTATCTCAAAATTTTCTTTATTTTCTCTAATCCAAGAAATAATTTCAGTAATTATACTAGGTAATTGTTCTATAAAAAACTTATCTATTTTTGATTTCATACTTGTATCTAACATATCACTTAAGCTTATTTTTTGTTCCTTTAGTATCTCTATAATCATAGTGGATATACTATTTAGAATTTTTTTTCCCTCTTCTGACTTTATAAATTCCACAAAATCATTTTTAACCTCTTCTATTAAGATAAATGACTTTTCTTTTCCAAGTATATCCAATAGGGATTTATCTTGAATATTCCTTGTGAAATCTTCTATAATTTCAGCTAGGTCCAAAGTCTCATATATACTTTCACAGGTATTTTGTAATTTACCAGAATAACCCTTAAGTATCCTTTCCCCTAGTCCATCTATATTTTTTAAAATTTCAGCTTCAAATAAGTTAAATGCCTTTGATGTTACAAGATCTGAAAGTTTTTTTTCACTGTGTTCTTCTATTAATTTATTATAAAACTTATATATATACTCCTTGTCCCTAAGAACTTCATAGGCAAGATCATATACATTAGTTGCTATTATTTCTTTTCCCTTTTCATCAATTAAGTTATTTACATATATACTAGAAGTTCCACTACTTATAATTTGATCAAATAATGCCTTTGATTCATTTTTAAAAGTTTCAACTATAACATCCTTACTTTCATCATAATTTTTTATATGTGCAAAGGTTTTATCCCCACATTTTTCTTTTAAACTAACTGTATAAAAATCAGAAACTACATTAAGTAATTCTTTTCTAAATTCAAGGGAATCTATTTCTTTTTTTAAAGTTTCATGATTGATAACTTCATCTTCCACTAGTTCACTGACATTTTTTTCAAAACTATCTCTAGTTCTAACAATAACCCCACCAAATTTACCAAAATATTTTTTGAATAACATTTGAATAGCTATATCATTTGTAATATATCCTGCTGCTGCTGCTCCTGATATAATTTGTAGCAAAATTTTCTCCATTATAACGTCCTTCCTTCAAATAGTATTCTTAAACATTTTAATATTACATCTTATTTTCCTCCATGTCAAATTTTCAAATAAATAAAAAAAAGTTATTAAGAGACTCGCATTTGGATACAGAAGCTTTTAACATTTAAGAAAAAAAATTGTATTTATAGTGATTTAACAGAAACAAAAATTCCTTCAGCGTAAAGCTGAAGGAACAAAAATATTATTTTTTTTATTTATTGATAATTTACCTACAATTATTATACTCTAACATTAATTAAAATTAATAAGGAACTTTATATTATTTTTATAGTTTGTTTGCTAAAAAATCTTATTTTAATTGCTTAACCATTTAAAAGCTTTATAAATACAAGTACCCACTGCTACAGCCGCTACCGCTGGAGCTGCTACCGCTATTGCTGTTCCAGCTACCATTCCTCCACCTACTGTTCCCCCTATTGCTGCTAAACCACTAGTAATACCAGCTCCACTTAAACCTGCTACTGTTCCTGCAGATGAAATGGCTGCTACACTACCGCCAGCTACTGCTACTGTTCCTACTTTAGCTGCTGTTCTTCCTACTTTTCTCGCATCTCTTTCTTCCATTGTTAAGGTATCATTATCATTCAATATTTTGTTCATTGCAATATTTGCTGCTATTGCTGGAGCTGCTGATAATGTAGCTATCCCTCCCACTACTCCTCCTGGTCCTATTGCTGCTAAACCAGACATAACTCCAGCTCCACTCAAGCCGCCAACTGTTCCCACACTAGCTACTGCTCCTATTCCTGCAGTTGTGCTCATCACCGTACTTGCTGCTGTACCTGTACCATATTTCATATTATTAACTTGTTCACTTTTAGTTTCTCCTACTTTACAATAATTTGCAAAATGTTCACAATTATTAAAAAACAAATTATAATTTTTTTCTCCAATTAATTCAAATGCTCTCGATATTGTCTCAGTTTCACTTAAACACTTTGAATATTTTACTATTTCAAGCTTCCCACCATTTAAAAATTCATTAATAGAAGTTATTTCTATAGACGCATTTATTTTTTTCCCTGGCTCTCCTGTATAATGAATAATTTTGCCATTTCCAACATCTATACCATGATGATAGTATGCTCCTAAACATCTACTTACTTTTACATGATCTCCTCTAGCCATTTTTCCCTCCTTAATCTAATATTATTTTACTTCCTTTAGAAATCCATTTGTTTCCTTCTACTACCCAATTTTCAATATTTATAACTTCATTTTTTGAAATTTCTAATATTCTAGAGATTTCAAGTATCCCACCTCTTTCTTCAACACTATAATTATTATCTGCTAAAGCAATATTAATTAATTCAATTAATAATATTTTTTTAGATCTTTTACTTTTAAATTGAAATAATAAATCTTCTAATTTTCCAACTTTTAAGTCAAAGATATTGTTATCTACTTCAATACCTATATCATGACCTGCTTTTTTTATAAAATTTACCTCGTTTGTAGAAAGCTCATTATCAATTTTTGAAAGATACACTAATAATTTTAAAAACACACTTTTTTCCTCTTCTAATAATAAATTTGTAAACATAAATAATCCCTCCTATTTTTATATTAAAAAATAATTAAATTCAAAAAATTAAAGTTCCCTATTAATCAGCCTTAATACCTTATTGACAAATACATAAACAATTGCCTTATCAAATTGTATTTTTGTAACTCAACAATTGCTTGTTCTAAAGATAATGGGTTTGAAATATAAGGTCTTTTTGAAGTCATTGCATCAAAGGAATCTGCCACTGCAATAATTTTAGATTCAATTGGAATTTAATATTCTGCTTCATATGAATGTTATTCTATTATTTTTACTTTATTTTCTATATTTATTCTGCTAAAACATACTTGTATGGATAATAAAAGGTATATGCTAATTAGCATATACCTTTATTAATATTTCTATTTGCTTTCTACGTATTTAACACCTAAATCAGGGAAATCTGTAAATAATCCTGTTGCATTTGCTTTATAAAGTAATGTTTCATACATTTGGTTTACATTATCAAAGAAATCTGGTAATGCATCCTTTCTTACTGTATAAGGATGACATTCCATTCCTGAAACTTCTATATATCCAGCCATTGGAGTTAATTTTACATTACCCTTAGTTGAATTATCTTCATCTATCATCATATACCATCCTGGTCCAATTCCATCTGCATATTTAGATATTTCTTTCATTGCACCTTTTTTAAACATCCAGTCATAATCATAATTTACCCATTCACCCTTTGCATTTTGTTCCTCTGTTTCATGCCAATCAGTATAGGCAACTAATTGAACTAATTTTAAGTCCATTCCCATTTCAGGTAATAATTCTGTTTTCACACGTTTTAATTCATTGTAATCAAATGTTTGGAAATAAACAGGGCTATCTTTAGTTGTATAACCATATTTTTTTAATACTTCTAAAGTTGCCTTTGCAATATCCTTTCCATTTTGATGGTGGAACCAAGGAGCTTTTATTTCTGGATAAATCCCTACAGTTTTTCCTGTTGATTTTTCCAATCCTTGAATAAATTCCAATTCATCTTCAAAAGTATGGATTCTAAAATGGGATTTCCACATTGGGAATCTATTTGGATATACTTGTACTTGTTTTCCATCTACAGTTTTAAAGTTTTCTGTCATTTCAAGTGTTTCAATTTCTGCTAAGGTAAAATCAACAACATAATAACGTCCATCTTCCCTTGCTCTATCTGGAAATTTTTTAGCTACATCTGTTAATCCATCTAAAAAATGATCATGAATAACAACTAATCTATCATCCTTTGTCATAGCTAAATCTTGTTCTAAATAATCTGCTCCTTGGGCAAAGGCTAATGCCTTTGATTCTAGAGTATGTTCTGGTAAATATCCTGAGGCACCTCTATGAGCTATAATAATTCTATCATTTTCTTTCCCACTAGATGCTGTCACTGCATTTGCAATTACTCCAATACTACTAAATAGTGCTAAAACTAATAATGTTTTTTTAAGTTTCATATTTCCCCTCCTATTTTATTAACTCCACCCATAATCTTACCCCTTTATTTGTAAAATATCAAGTATTTTAGTACTTTTTACACTGAAATAAAATTAAAAGATTCATTAAAGCACATATTTAGCCTATAACTTGACAAAAGTTTTTGGCTGTTCTTTCCTGAATTTCATGGAATTTATAATATATTTTTGATCCTATTAAAGGCTTCTGGAAGTGCATACTTAATCAAATTATCAGATAACAAAATTGTATTATCATTCTTTTTTATACTCTTTTCATTTAACATTACTGGATAGACTAATACAATTATCGTTTTATCTAATTTCTTTATTTTTATCTTTTCATTTTCATAAAAAATTTCATAATTATCTAAATTTAATAATTTTTCTAAAGGTTTAAATATTTCTCTTTGAATATTAAAATCTAATTTTTTCTTAACAAAACCTGTTTTCCCCCATCTTAATAAATCTAATCCAGAATATCTATCAAGTTTATTTTGTACATTTTGATTCCAAAAATGTTCCAAGCAATTATGACATGATTTACTACATGTACACTCTGATAACAATTTTTCAACTTCATTAAACAATTCTTCCGACAAATTAAATAATTGAGAACTATACCCAGCTCCACTAGATAAGCTATCAAATAAAAATATATCTATAAAAGCAAAATCCCCTTTGTTTCTAACTCTATTCCCACTCTTAATCTCATTAAATTCAACACCTAATATTCTTGCTCCTGCAAGAATAACTGCTTCAGCTAATGTTATTGCTGAATTTTTAAGCCACTGATCACCATTTTTTTCTACTTTACAATTTATAATACTCTTATCCACTTTAAATTCAAATACAACCATATCAGTCATAAATTTATGACCTAAATATACATTCTGAAAATTGCTATGATTGCATGATTTATTAAATTTTGTTTTGAAAGGTTTCTTTACTTTATAAAACTCTTCATCTCCTGGAACAGCAGCTCCACAATCTTTACATACATTAAATCCCTTTAAATTTTTACCTTTATTCAATATAATTAAAGGTTGATCTGGTCTTTTAGCAACTCTTATATTTTCAAAATTTAAACTTTTAAAATCATCTTTTTCAGGGGTTAATGAATAACAAGGTTCTTCTGCATAAGAAACTACATTTTCAGCTTGAGATTCTTTAATACTCTCTCCATTTAAAGGTGCAAATCCCCAAGGCTTTAATAAACTATGAGTTTTTACACTTTCTCCACAAAAAGGACATACATTTCCTTTTGGCGGCTCTAATCCAAACCATCCACAAGAATAATCTTCACAATAATAAAGCTCCTTTAAATAATCTTCATTATTAAAAAATTGTTTGGCTGGATTATCACAATAACCTTTAACATATTTTGAATAGTTATTATATATTCCCCCTGATTTATATGTTTTTTTATCTACTACAATTACTCTTCCAGGAGCATATTCACTTATTGCCATATCTAAAGAACGCTCAGGTTTTTGGATTATTTTACTGCCAGTTTTATCTTCTATATAAAATCCCACTACATTTTTAGGAAAAGAATATGTTGGTAATATACTTTCTTCAAATAATATATCTAATAAAGATTTTCCTTTTACTTTTCCTTCATTTTCTATTCTTGGAACTTTTTTTATTTTTTCTAACTTTTCTTTTAAATTATATTTTAAAGTTTCTAAATTTAATTTTGAATCAAGTTTTCTAGGAATTAACACTTTTTTCTTTTCACTTTTAATTTCAAAAGCTGTTAAAAAATTAGAAAATTCTAAATAATAGTCACTATAAAATTTTGAAATAGGAATATCATCCATACTTTTATTTATTTTAGATAAATATTCTGAAAAAATAACCATATTTATATGTCTTATAGCTAATTTTAAATTTTCTGTATCTATCCAAGGATCATTTACCTTTCCTGAAATTATTTCTTTTGGATACTTAAAATAATAGTTATCGTATGGTCCACTTTCTGCAAAAGTAACTATAGTTGAAATAGCAGAACTTCTTCTACCTGCTCTACCTGCCCTTTGCTGATAGTTCTCTCTTCTTGGTGGGATATTTCTCAAACCAATAGCCGTCAAAGATCCTATATCAATCCCTACTTCCATAGTAGTTGTACAACTTAAAACATCCACTGGCATCTCATCATCTATTTGAACATCTTGAAATCTCATTTCATAATTTTCAGTAGTTGACCATGTTTTTTCTCTTTGATCCTTGTGAGATAATTGAGCTGTATGTTCTTCTGTATTTATGCTAGTTATTAATTTTTTTGGATTATTCTCACAATAATCTATTACTGGTTTTCTCCAAAAATTATATTTGCTAAATTCTTTTTCTTTTATTTTCTCAATTTTTTCAGATCCGCAATGAGCACATCTGCCTAAAATTTTTTTTGGAAATACCCCTGAACATTTTTCACACATATACCAATCTTGATTTTTATCATAACACAATTTTATCCTATTTAATTTCAAATAATAGTCTTTTTCACCTTTTTTTAAAAATATAAAAAACATTTCTTTGAGTTTCTTAAAATCTTTATCTAAAAAGTTTCTTTCTATTTCTAAAATTTTTATTAGATATTTAGGAAGTTTAAAATCACTTTTTGATACACCAAATTTATCAAAGGAAAAAGATCTTATATTTCTTCTTATCTCATTATCTATCTTTTCTCCTAAAGAATAAGAATCTTTCATTATATAATTTGCCCAAGCTGAAAATAAATCTATAAATTCTTCCATAGCTAAATTTATTTCCTTCTTTTCTATAATTTCTTCAATCTCTTCAAATTCTTCAAAATTGTCAGCTTCTTCACAAGGCTCAACCCAACATAAACCTATGTCTGACAAAGAGTGATAACTATTGCATAATAATTTTAACAACTGCTCATAATATAAACCTGGTGGATTATCAATATCACCCTTTATATCTTTATACTTTAAAGATCTTTTCTTCCTTTTTGCTCTTCTAATTTTATTTCCTATACTTTTTAAATCTTCTTTAAATCTTTCTTTTTCTTCCCCATAAAATAATTGTAAATTATTATTATAGGCTATCTCTAAAAAAGGAATATATAACAAATCTATATTAGGTTCTTCATCATTTTTTTCAGCCCATTCATTTAATTTTTTCACTGCAAGAACCATTATTTTTCTAACAGCATCATCATCTGCTGCCCTTGTTAAATCTTTTGCCAATTTTGCTGCTCTTTGTCTACTATCTGAAAATAATAATACTTTTCTTCCAGCATTAGGAAATCTTTTTAATTTTTCCTCATCAAAAATATTTGCTGATTGAATACGTAATTGCTCTGCTGTAACATTATAAAAAGCCTCATTTCCCTTTGTGAAAAAATCAGAAATGTTTAAATGACTTCTCCCACATTTTGGACAGTTGTAAAAAGTTTTAATGTTAGGCTTTCCTTTATATTCTTTTGTATTATAAGCAACATGAAGATAACCTTTTTCATCTTTATAGTTATCATTTTCATAAAATTTTCCAGTTAAAGAATTCAGCCATCCTATTTTTATATCTTTCTTTCCTATTATATCGCTCTCTTTAGGGATGACATACATATGAACTTCTTTCACATTACCATCAAATTGATCTCCTAACTTATTCCAAAAGAAATTTTCATATTTCCCATTAAAATACATATAACCTTTTAAGAACAGGGCTCCACAATGTCTATCATTAACGACTTCATAAATTTTACTTCCACATTTCGGGCAAATATCTTTTCTTTCACTTAAAAAAATTTCTCCTAAATTTAATTTGGAATCATTCCCGCAATTAGGATTACTACAAGCATATAATCCTTGCAAACCTCTAAACATCATATGTAATCTAGCTGGAAATAAAATTTGATTTTCTTTATTCTTAGCTAATGGAGCTAGACTTAATAATATTTCTAATTTTCTTTCAGCTACTTCTTTATTATCATCTTTAAAAATATTTTTTATTAGCTCTTCAAATGAAACTGCATTCCCCCTGCAAAGTTTCATTATTTTTTTCATAGGTTTTAAATCGTTTA
Source organism: Fusobacterium sp. IOR10 (assembly GCF_010367435.1). Lineage (NCBI taxonomy): Bacteria > Fusobacteriati > Fusobacteriota > Fusobacteriia > Fusobacteriales > Fusobacteriaceae > Fusobacterium > Fusobacterium sp. IOR10. The sequence goes on along the minus strand of NZ_WJWY01000002.1, from coordinate 81,473 downwards.
AGTAATCATATAAAAAAACTTGAGCTTGTGAATAATTGGAAAAAGATTCCTTTACATTAATATCCCCTAGTTTTATAAAATCGTTTATTGCTAAAAGTTTTTTAAAATCTTCCATCTGAAATCTATCTATATCAAAATCTAGTAATTTTGTGAAATCTAGTTCTTTCCCTTCTTTTTCATTTATTTTTTCTTGCTTTCCATATATTATTTCAAAATTATTATTTTCTATTTCCTCTCCAGTTAAATCACATGCAAATTCTTCAACTTTTTTTATCCCATCTTTAGGAATACTAGCACTAGTCAATATGACTCTTATTTTTTTTCGAGATATATTTAATTTACTTAATAATCTTCTAATTAAATACGATACTTCACCACCTGAAGATCCCTTATACATATGAGCTTCATCGATTATTAATAATAATTGATTATTTTTATCTTCATTTAACCATCTCTTAGTCTCTTCCCAAATATTTTTTTCTATTGGTCTACTAAGCATATATTCAAGCATTGAATAGTTAGTTATTAAAATATCAGGACATTCCTTTTGCATTTCTTGTCTCGTAATTAATTCGGCGTCATTTTCATCTGTAATGTGATTATTAAGCTTTAAATTATTTACAAAATTCTTTAAATTTATTTTAGATGGGTATTTCCCTATATCTATAAGTTTTTTTATTATTTTTTCATCTCTTTCAACTAAATCTTTTTCCATAGTTTTTACTAATTCTTTTGATTTGCTTTCTTTATCTTCACCTGGATAAGGAGTTCTTCCTGTATACATACCAAATGTTGGGATTCTTAAATCTTTATTTTCTATATTTTTATAGAAAATTTCTCTAAATTTCCCTTCAGGGTCACCTATCATTTTCCTTAAACGGCCTATTTGATCAGATACTAAAGCATTCATAGGATAAAGCATTAAAGCTCTTACTCCTTTTTGCTCCCAAGAGTTTGGATTTTTTTTAGCTTCTAAAACAATTGAACTTATCATTGGCCACATAAAACATTCTGTTTTACCAGACCCTGTACCTGTTGTAATAAATAAATCCTTTTTTTTATAAAAACTTTCCAAAGCTTCAATTTGATGAGAAAATGGATTTTCAAAAACACCTAACCTTTTATCCATCATATCCAATAAAATATTTTTCACTTCTTGAGGAATGGATTTAGATTCTCTTATTCCATTTTTTTTAGTCTCATAGGCTGGATTTGCTTCTATAAATGGTTTCTGAAACAATACTCCTGGTTTGTTAATTTCTTTCTTACAAGCTTTTAACAGTAATCTGTTTTCACCTAAATATTGAGAAGTTATGTAGTCTACAAGCTTATTTTTTAGTGCGCTATGCGTATTTTCTATTCCATAATTCATGTTATTTCTCCTCTATTAAATTAATGTTTAAATTTTTAATTATTCCCTTTATCAATTTCCAAATTTCTCCAGGAAAAATCAAATTACAAAAATCATCTATATTTTTAGATGGCCATCCTAATAAAAATAAAATACTTTCTTCTTGGTTTGGAAGCCTACTAAATAATTTTAATCTATATGCATTACTTTCTTTTATAAACTTATATCTTACTTTTTCTTTGTTTCCATATATATCTCTTAATGCATATTGATATCTTCTTACTTCCTTTTGTTCCTTTTCATAATCTCCTATTGGAGAAAACCAATATTCTCCCTCTTCTTTTTTTATAAATCCATACTCATAACCATAACTTCCTTCTCTGTAAACACTTAACTCACCTTCTTGAAGATTATAATTATCTTCAAAGGAATTAGATAATATACTTCTTTTTCTGCTGTTAAAAACTTCTATATTACTTTTTTTCCTATTTTTCCATTCTATATTTTTTATTTTCATTTTAAGCTTTTCTTTTGCTGGCATTCTATCTATATAGTAAAAATTTAAAGCTAAAACTAATTCTTCATCTTGTATCTCCCTTATATCTTTAAAATATCCTAAGCTACTTATTGTAAGCCCTTTGTTCTCACAATATCCACGAATAAATTTTCCTTTCATAAGTTCTAATTCTTGATGCTTAGATTCTCTCAATTCCTTTTTAAAATTAATATATTTTATTTCACTAGAAGCAATTAATCTCTTTCTTATTTTTATTATTGGATAATTTACATTGTTTTTATTTATAAAAAACCAATCTTTTATTTCTGGATAACTTTCTATTATATTTTCTAGAACCTTAGAGCATCTTGAAGTAATATGTTTTGAAGAAATCCCTTTATCATCAAAAGTACATCTTCTTACCCAAAATGACATAGCTGAATATATGATTCTAGCTTTAAAGCTAGTATCGTCCTCATCAGCTAATTTTTTTATTTTTAAATCTGAATTAATCTCATAAATCAAATCATTCATTTTCATCACCTAAAAGAAATTTTGAAGTGAATTTTGAAAAATATTCAAAAGTTTTATCGTTTTCATTCTTAAAAATTATATTTAATAAATTAAATATCTTTGCATATTTTATTTTTAAAATATTATTAATTACAACTACTTCACTTTCACAATTTTCAACTATATTAATAAGCTCTTTAGAATTATTAAATCCCATGGGAATATTTATTATATCTGCATTTTTAGAACATACAGTATTTGATAAAGCATTTGATATATCAACAGCACTATAGCCAACAAATAATGGAATTTCTTCACTTGATAAAATAGAATAAATATATCTTGCTAACCAAACATTATCATATTTTAAACCCACATTTTCTAAATTATCTGAAAAGTCATACATAAAATCTTCTATAAGATTTTTTTTATTTCTTATCTCATCGGATAATTCTTCATCTGATAATTTGATATTATAATTATCTTCTACTTGATAAACTAAGACCTCATCTAAAGAATCATCTTTTTTATTCTTAGTGTTATTTTTAAAAACACTATTAAATTTATCTAAAAAATTTCCCATTTCAAGATTTAATGTATCTATGCTTTCTTTCAATCTATTGTTTTCTATCTTCAATTCCCTTTCTTTTCTTAATAAATCATCTTTTTTATTTTCTTTTAACTCTAAATCTTCTATAAGCTTATCTTCATCTTTTTTTAAAATTTCTATTTCTTGTTTTACTTCTATTTCTTGATCTTTTAAAAATTTCAATGTTTTTTCCAAGTTAGATTTTTTTTCTTCTAAATTCTTAATATCTACATTTATTTGGGTCTTGAGTACTTTTTTATTTAATGATTTATTTTCCTCTTTAATTTTTTTATTATCTGACTCTAACTCTATATTTTTAATTTTTAAAAACTCTAAATTTTCTTTATTTTTCTCTAAAGAATCATTTAAAGTTTTGATATCTTTTTCTAATTTTGCAATTTTACTTTTATGTTCTTTTTCAATTTCTTTAATTTTTTTATCTTTTAATTTTACTTCTTTTCTTTTTTCTTCTAAATTTAAGTATAATTCTTTTTCCTTTAATTTTTGCCTATATTCTTTATAATTCTTCTCTATATTTTTATCATACTTTTCATCTGAAAATTTTAAGTACAAAGATATATTTTCAACAAACGGAGATTCTATAATTATTTTATAAAAATTATCTTCAAAATTTTTATTTTTCTCTAAATTCAATATTTCTTTTTCTGTTTCTATAAATATACTTTGAATTATTTCTTTTATGATTTCTTTTAATAAATTTTGATTTTTTAATTTTATTTGAGAATAAAAGATATCAATTATTAGATTTAAATCCATATGGCCCAATCTAAATCCATTAATTAAAGGTTCATTTTTAATATCTTTTTTATTTCCTTGAATTATTTTTTCTAACTTATTCTTTCCTATTATTTCTAATATATCTTTTAAATTTTCAACTGCAATTTTTTCAAATTTTATATCAAAATTTTTATTTTCCATAATTAATCTCCTTAAGTTTTTTTATATCACCATTAAAAAATATTTTTAAAATAAGTATTACTTTAAAAGGTATTCTATTACTATATGTATACTTTTTTATTAAATTATATAACTTTGTATCACAAGGAATAAAATATAATATATTTCTAATCCAAATCGGAACTTCTACTTTTTCCCCATTTTCTTTATGAATTTTTCTATATATTAAATCATAATCATATTTTTCTTTATCTTTTAAATTATTTTTTATGAATGACAATAATAATTTTTTTTCTATGCCATCAATTTGATATATTTTATCTCCAAATTCAATATCATTAACTGTCACACCATCTTCTCTATCTATTTTATAAGATATTATTTCGTTATTTTTTTTGAGTTGTATAATTGTTGTTTTACTAGCTGATTTTACTCTAATTTTTTTATTAAAAGGTAATTTAGTATAATCTCCATTTTCTAAAAAATTATTTTTCTCATCAAAACATTCAAGATAGTTTTCACAACCATTTATTTCCTTTAAATATTTATTCAGAATTAAATAAATAGAACCATATTCATCATTTATAGTTATTTGATTCTCTTTTTCTCTAGCTCTTATTTGAAATAAGAAACAATTTTTAAAATATTCAATGGGAACAGACACAGCTGAAATCCCTTCATGTTTAAAAACTTTAGTTCTTTCTTCTTTATTTTTTATAATAAATAGGTTTCTTTTATCCTCTATAGTTGAAATTATATTATCATTTTCAATGGCTGGAGGCCAAACAAGAGAAATTTCTTCTAATTTTTCAACAAGTATTACTTTTAATATCTCTCTAATTTTCCTTACATCACTTTCTTTTATTTTATCAAATCTAATATCATATACTATGTATGGAGTTACTGCTCTTTCTTCAATTGATAACTGCCCTATTTTTTTTAAAAAAATTCCATCCATTTGCTGTAACTCATAAGGATATTTAGAAACCAAATAGTAATCTGTAAATAAACTGACCTCATCATTGGCTCTTATCTTCCTATGATACTTACCTTTTTTGTTAAATAGACTTCCTTCTGCTATGATTCCTTCTATTTTAGCTCCCCATTTATTGAAAAATTTCTTTTTTATTATATTAGGTAATCCTTCTTTAGCTTCATAAGAAATACTATATTTAGATTTAGGTTCTAAATTTTTAAAATTAATCTCATTTTTATTAAAGTTCTTAAGCGAGTATTTAACTTCATTATTCCCTTTTTCTATAATTATTTCTGGATCATATTTCTCTAAAATTTCATTAAATTCCTCTCTTATTCCCGAAAATCCAACTTTTAATTTAAAAAAATCATTTTTAAATTCTTCCAAATATAAAGATGGCCCTAATTTTTCATAAAGAGATACATTTTCATTTTTTTCAGCTCTAAGATTACATGCTCTAGTATCTTCATTTTCGTCTCTATGTCTAAAATAAGGTTTCTTTTTATTTTCTCTAACAAAAGTCACATATTCTCCGCAATATTTACAGAAAAATTTATGTCTATCATAAGAAATTGTTTTTCCATATTTTTTTTGAGCTTCTTCAGCTGTAATTGTATATGTTTTTATTCCTTCGCTATACTCCTTTGCTTCATCCATAATCTTCGCCTCTTTAATATTTACAATAAAAAAATAGAACTCCCTTAAAAAGAGAGTTCTTCCAAATATTTATATATAGTGCTATCACAAGGATTTTTAACAACTATAAAAAAATAACCTTTGAAGTTACAATTTATAATTTTAAAATTCGAAAAAAATTCCATTATAATCACCTATTTTTTTAATTTTATTTTACTCCTTTACCCTTTAAATGTAAAGCTTTTTTGTGATTTATTAAACTTAAATCCAAAAATATGTGTTCTTTCCTGAATTTCATGGAATTTATTTTGAAATTATATTTTATTGAAGTATACTTATGAAAGAGTTCTCAAAATATAAAGGAGATGAAACTATGTCAAATATACACTATTTTCAAAGATATCACCAGAAAGAAAATGTAGCAACAAACAATACTTTACTTTTATTTTCTAGACTTTATAATGAATCTTCAAATAAATTTATAGATTTTATTAACTCATTACTTGGAGAAGAACTTAATTCTCACTTAGAATTAATCAATTTTGAACAACAGAAAAAAAATGGCAATTCTATTCCTGACGGTTCCATAACTCAAAACAGTTTCAAAATAGTAATTGAAACTAAAATGGATAGTGCTAAAAATTTTAAGAATTCTCAATTATTAAATCACTTAAATAGTTTTAATAATGAAGATCAAAAAATTCTCTTAACACTTAGCCCAACTAAAATGAAACATGAGCAATTTAAAGATTTGACTGAAATTATTAAAGAGAAGGATAAAAGTATTAATTTAATCAATACAACTTTTAGAGACATTGTCTTAGTTTTTAGAGATACTATCAATGAATATGATACAACTTTAATAGCTATTATAGATGACTATGAAGAATATTGTAGAAGCTCAGGACTAATAACTGACAACGCCTCAAGATTAAGAATTATCCCATGTGGAAATAGTTATAATCTAAATATGAAATATAATATTTACTATATGCCTAGTTCTAGAAATGTTGGAGAACATGGATATATTGGAATATACCACGACAAAAAAGTAATTGGTATTGGAAAAGTAAAGAAAAGAGTTAATGTAACTGTTGAAAATCAAAAAATATTAAAATCAAGTGAAGATTTAAATGAAGATGAAACAAATAGAATACAAAATATAATAACTGATTCCTATAAAGAGTTAGATTGGGACTTAGGGAGTTGTGAATATGAATATACAATAGTTGATAAATTCTATAAAACCAACTATATAAAAACTTCACCTGGAGGAATTCAAGGTCATCGTTTTCAAGATTTAAAAGATATATTGAAAGATAGCCTTGATAAAAAAGAAACATTGCCAACTGTAGAAATAATTGCAAGTCTTCTTTCAAAAAAAGAATGGAAATGATTAAATAAAATAAATACTACAAATGAAAAAGTTTTAAAAGATTCAGCTGAATTAAAAGAAAATTTAAACAAAAGTATTACTAAATTTAAAGATGCTTTAAGTGAAGATTTAAAAACAAATTTTAATTCTGTATTATTCTTACCTGAGCCAGTGGGAACCATCGCCATTGATTCTAAATTCCCATTAGAAAATTATAAAAAAATGACTGATAAATTACTAAGTAAAACAGAAAAATTAGATTCTGAAAAAGCATTTAAAAAAGATATTAAAAATCATATAGATGCTATAGCTAATAAATATATCATTCCTGGAGAAACATCTAATCAAGCTATTATGTTCTTACCAGCTGAAGTTATATTTGCAGAATTAAATGCGTATCATTCTGATTTAATTGAATATTCACAAAATAAAAAAGTGTGGATATGTTCTCCTACAACATTAATGTCAGTGTTATCAACAATGCAAGTAGTTCTTAAAAATTTAGAAAGAGAAAAATATTCTGGCATTATTTATCAAGAATTAAACAGACTTGGAACAGAATTTAATAGATATAAAGTTAGATGGGAAGCTTTAGCAAAACATATAGATAATGTTACTAAAGATGTTAAAGATATCGCAACAACTACAAATAAAATTTGAAATCGTTTTGAAAAAATTAAGGATGTTAAACTTGATAAGGAAAATCTAATTGAAAATATTTAAAGGTTTCTAAAATATATTCATCACATAAAAAGTCAAGTTTTTAACGTTAAAAACTTGACTTTTTATTATTTCAAAAACCATTTGTTATTCCAATATCTTTCCAGCACTTTAAAATTAGTTAACATTTAGACCAAATGTATACGCAAAAAGAATGCTGATATACAGCATCCTTTTTGTTGTTAGACCTATTTTTTCTTTGTACTTTTAGATGGTTTTAATTCTTTTGTGTTTCCTGGAGTATTTTTGTTGTCTCTGTATCTTTGATCTACTTTTCCTGTAGATTGTGCAATAGGTTTAGGTCCTGGTTTTAGTGGCATATTATTCACCTCCTTTTTTAAATTTTTAATAAAACTATCTTAAATATAATTTTATTTTCTTTATTTATTAAAAATATGTAATGAAATTACTTGAAAAATTCATCATAACACCTTTCAATCAAATCCATTAATTAAATATCTTTACAATACTAAAAATTATTGATTTTAGCTAAAAATAGACCTTGTGATTTCCATTATAAAGAGCTTTTTAACCTTTATACTAGGATTGCATAGGTCTATTTTCTCCCTCTAAAAAGCCCATATAAACGGCTATATTTCTATTTGTAATCCTTTTATTTTAAATTATTTACGAAAATAAAATTTTAAAAAAGTTCAAAAAACTGTTAAATAACACTTGTTTTCACTATGAAATGTACAATTTTCCATTTTATTAGTACAAAAATAGGTATTTTTTTCCTGGATTAAGTATCTTTTAAATTATAAGTTCTTCTTCAAATAAAAGATCTATTTCCTGATCAGTAGTTGACTTAATTTTTTTATTAGTTAATATAGCTGAAGCTTTAGATATATTTTCTCGACTGGAATCTAGCAAAAGCTCTTTTGTTACCTCTTGTCTTTTTGCACAACAATCATCTACCAAATTTAAAAATTCATCAATTAGATTATCCTGCTCCTTTTTTTTATCCTTTAACATCTTAAAAAGTTTCTCTTGCTCTTTATTTTTCATTCTTAATTCTCTTACATATAAAGAAATTTCCGAATAAAAATATTTAGCTATGATTTTATTCCCTATGTAATTTATTGCTACTAAGCCTCCTCCTCCGAAAGGAATAGCTGTTCCTAGACATCCTAAAAATCCAACACTTGTTTTTAAAATGAGAGCTTCTATTTCCTCTTTAATTGTTTCCTTAGGAGTGTTGCTTTCATTTAATAAATAAATTTTTTTTAGTTCTGGTCCTAGATTTAATGCAGTCGCCACTGTAGAAAACGAATTCTTCGAAATATATTTTAATTTATTAACAACCAAATCTTTTGTTCCTGTATAGGCAAACGCTTTTACTCCCATATCCACACTATATTTTGCATTTTTTTTTAAATCTATCTCTTTTTGCTCAAAAATATCATCAAACATATTCACCAAAAAACCCATTTTTATTGAATTTTCTGCCGCCTTTAAAGAACTAGTCATTGTTTCTTTTGCTTCTTTTTTAAAGACCTTCGATTTTAATTTTCTTTTATTTTTCATTAAGTCTAAAGATATTTTATCAGACTTAACAATTTTTCCAGAACTATCAGTATATTTTATTTCTTCAGTTATGTTCCCTCTTGTTTCGTCACTAATATTTAAATTATTATTTTCTTTTATAAGTTTTCTTTGCCCTTTTGCCACTAATCTTTGCATACCTTTATATTTTTCCTCATCTTGATATTTAGCTGCTGATTTATAGTTGTTAGACATTTTAGATTGAACATCCACTTTCTTTGATTTTTCAGGCTCACTTATTCTTATATCATAAGGAGAACCACTATTAGCCTTTACTTTATTTTCATTACAACTAACTTTAGAATCCAGCATAGTTGCTCTTGCTTTGCTACCTTGTTTTGCAGCATTTATATTAAAAGTTGCTGTTCCTTCACTCTCCGTGTACCAACCTTTGCTTTTTTCAATATCTACATTTTTTCTTTTCATATCAATTTCCTGAAACATTTCTCTTCCAATGGTTGCTTGCCTACTTGCTTCAAAATTATTTTCAGATATATTACTCTCAATAAAAGAAACCTCATTTATTTTTATAGTTTTTTCTTCTTTTTTCTTTTTTCTTAAAAAATCTAAAATTTTCATATTCATCCTTTCTAAGCTATAAATTTTTTTAATTTATTAAATCCTACTTTTTCTAATTGGTCTTCTGTAAGGTTAAAACTTTCAATTTTCTTAATTTCATTTTCTAATTTTTTCTCTTTTTCTTCTAAAATTTCATCTAAATCTTTTTTATTTATTTTTTTGTTTGTAACTAATTCTGGATAGATTTTCTTGATTTTGTTATTTAGTATATTTAAATCTTGATTGTTTAATTCACCCTTTTCTTGAAATTTTAAGCTTAAGGACAATAATTCTAATAAACTTTTAACTTCTTCTGAATTTAAAAAATCTCTAACATAATTTTCTTTATATTCTAAATCATTGCTTTGAGAAATTTTTAATATTTCTTCTGAAACTTCTAAATTAGTAGCATCTAAATTAATCATTGGTGTTATTATTATATTTTTTAATAATTTCATAAAATCTACAACTTCTTTTATTTTCTTCTTTGCTTCTAAACTTGTAATTTTTAAATTCTTATCTATTTTCTCTTCTGAATAATCTTTAAAATTATCTTTAAATATTTCATAACTATCCTTTTTATTAAAATTATCTATAATTTCAATCTCATTTAAATTTATTTCTCTTAATATAAAACTTAATTTGTTTTCAGGATTTTTATATTTTCTAGGCAATCTTAAATATTTATTTATATATAAATAACTTTCCTTTATGTTTTCTGAATTTTCAATTAATTCCCATATAGTTTTTTTTCTTTTAAAACAGAAAAATTTCTTTTTTTCTTTGTAAGTTTGGTATAAATAACTTGCCACTTTATTAATTTCAGTATTTATATCTGATTTTACTTTTTCTTCTAAAATAATTCTATTTTCTTTTAAATTATCTTCAATAAGTTTTTCCATTTTTTCTCTTTTTAATTTAAAAATAAAAGTCAATCTTTCTCTTATATCTGTAAAATTTTTAGAAAGTTTTATTACTCCCTTTGCTTTTCCAAGAACCCTGTGTGTTTCCATATATTTTTTATAAATTTGTGATCTTTTATTTTCCATCTTATATAATTCTAGTCTAGCATCTGCTATTTCCTCTTTTGACGGAGCACTTCCTAAAAATCCAAGAAGACCTATTCCTCCAACAATCCATCCAACAGGACCTGCTGCCAATGCTCCTATTCCTCCTAAAACACTCCCAACTCCTAAAAGAGAAGTCCCTACTATTCCAAAAGTTGCAAATCCTGCTAAGGCCAAACTACTTCCTACAGCTGCTCCTCCTGTAGCCGCTAATCCAACACCTGCTGCTAATTTTGCACCAATCATTGCCGCTTCATAATTGTCTGAATATTCTTGAAAATAATCTTTTATATCTTCTGATTGAGGAACTTCCATATTCTTCATAGAATAAACCATTTCTTCGCATTCTGATATTCCTACTTTAAAATCCTCTAAAGCCAATTCTTTTGCTATGTTTAATCCTTCTATTCTTATTTTACCTTTATACTTTTCTAAAATTTCTTTTCCTTTTTTTATATCTAAAATCATTTGTTCTTTTTGACTTAAAATATTATTTTCAGGCAATTTACTTTCTTTAGATATTTCTATTGTTTCGTTTAAATTTCTCATAATATCTCTTAGATTATTTTCAATATCCCTAACACAAGAATTCGATTTTCTTTCAATGCTTTTCATTTCATTTCTTCTACCTATTCCAAACATAATTATCTCCTTATTTTATTATTTTTAGTATAAAAAAACTCCCTTTTACAAAGGGAGTTTTATTTATTCATATTTAACATTAAAAAACAAGCTTTAAAAACTATGCAAAAATAATCCTTAAAGTTACAATTTATAATTTTAAAATTTAAAAAAAATTCCATTATTATCACCTGTTTTTTTAATTTCATTCTTCTTCTTTATTTTACTCTTTTCTTATATAAAAGTAAATGATTTTTATCCTTTAACTTAAAAATATTAAACACTTAAAAATTATTAAACTACAAAAACAGGTATTCTTTTCCTGGATTTCATAGATTTTAAGCTGGTATCTCTTGGCACATTAATTTAGCCTGTTTTAACACTGTTTCTATAACTTCCTTTTGCCCTTTTGGTGGATATTTATATTTTCTAAGTAATCTTTTTATATTCCTTCTCATTAATGCTTGAGCTGATACTTTTTCATACCAATCAACTTTTAAATTTTTCTTTATTGATTTAGTTAATTCTATTGCAATAGTTTTTAAAATTTCACAATCTTCTAACTGAGCTAAGATATCTTCTGTTGCTAAAGCATCATAAAAAGCTATCTCATCATCTGTTAATCCTAAAGAATTTCCTTCTTCTTGTTTTTTTTGAAATTCTTTTGCCATTTTTATTAATTCTTCCATTACTTCAAAACTTGTTATAGCTTTTTTCTTATAAGATTCCATAGAATTTTTCAATCTATCTGAAAATTTTTCTGACATAACTAAATTTTTCTTTGAGCTGATTCTTATTTTTCCTTCTATTAATTTTTTCAACATTTCTACAGCTAAATTTTTATATTTCATTGATTTAATTTCTTCTAAAAATTCATCTGATAATACAGACATATTTGGATTTTTCATCCCTAATTCTTTATATACATCTATAACTTCTTCAGAAATAATTGTATTTCCTAAAATATCTGCCATCTTTTTATTAATTTGATCCTCTGTTAATTCTCTTTCTTTTTTAGGTTTTTCTATCTTTACAAGAGTTGCTTTTACAGCTTTAAAATAAGCTACTTCTTCATTTATTTTTTTACCTCTTGAAGTTGATATACAAAGAGCATGTGCTTTTGCTAAAGCAGAAACTTGTTTAATAAATTCCTTTTCCATTCCTTCTTTTTCTATATCCAATTGTAAAATATAATTCATTCCACCTATAATAGCTCTTACTCTTTCTGATGGTTTTTTACTTTCATATTTTTCATAATTATATTTATGCATAATATCTCTTACAATCTCATAATATTCTTCCATAACACTTATTGCTTTTTTTAAATCTATTCCTGTGGTTTTTCTATCTGAAACAGAATATTGATTTAAAGCTTTTTTTAGATTATCTGCTATTCCTGCATAATCAACAACTAAACCACTATCTTTATCTTTGAATACCCTATTTACTCTAGCTATAGCCTGCATTAAATTATGCCCTTCCATACTTTTATCAATATACATTGTATTCATACAAGGGACATCAAAACCAGTTAGCCACATATCTCTTACAATTGCTATTTCAAGCTCATCACCAATATCTTTCATTCTCTCTGCTAGATCTTTTCTTTCATCTTTTGTTGTAAAATGCTGTTTCCATTCCATAGGGTCCTTTGAAATATTATTTGTCATAACAACTTTTATTTTACCTTTTTCTTTATCTTCATTATGCCATTGTGGCCTTAATTTTATAATTTCATTGTATAGATCTACACATATTCTCCTAGACATACAAACAATCATACATTTTCCAAAGGCAACACTTCTTCTCTTCTCCCAGTGATTAACAATATCTAAAGCTAGTTCTTTCATTCTAGAAGGACTACTCTTAAGGGCTTCTAATTTAGAAAATTCTCTTTTTTTCTTTTCTGTATCATATTCCTCTAGATATTTTATTGTTTCATTTACCTCAGTATCCAAATGATCCAAATATTCTCTATTAAATTTTAATTTTATAAATCTATTTTCATAGTATATTTTAACTGTAGATCCATCTTCAACTGCTCTAGTCATATCATAAGTATCAATATAGTTTCCAAAAACTGAAACAGTTGATCTATCTTCAAAATCTATAGGTGTTCCTGTAAATCCAATATAATTAGCTTGAGGAAGAGCGTCTCTAATATGCTTAGCATAACCATAAGTAATGTTTCCCTTCTCATCTTCCTTTGCATCTAAGCCATATTGACTACGATGTGCCTCATCAGCTATTACTACTATATCTTTTCTATTGGATATAATATCAATAAACTCTTCATCCTTTTTAGGAGCAAACTTTTGAATAGTTGTAAATATTATTCCCCCACTTTGAACATTTAAATATTCTCTTAATTCATCCTTATTTTCTGCTTGTTTTGGAGTTTCAACTAAATAACTTTTACATTTGGAAAAAGTATCAAATAATTGATTATCTAAATCATTTCTATCTGTAACTACTACTATTGTAGGATTATTAAATTTTTTCATTAATTGCCCTGTATAATATGTCATTGTCAATGATTTCCCAGAACCTTGAGTATGCCAGACAACACCTATTTTACCTCCACTTTCCTTTGCTTTTTTTGTATTTTGTAAAGCTTTTTTTACAGCAAAGAACTGATGGTATTGAGCTAATATTTTTATACTTTCATTTTTAGATTTCATAAATAAAATAAAATCTTTTGTTATCTCTAAAATTCTTTCTTTGCTTAGCATTCCTTGAGTAAGAGTTTCCATCATCATTTCATCTTTAGGTCTAATCTCTTCCCCATCAACACTTCTAAAACTCATAAATCTTTCTAATTTAGAAGAAATAGTTCCTGCCTTAGCATTTATCCCATCACTCAAAACAATAAATGAATTATATTTAAATAAATCTGATATTTCATCTTTATATCTTTGAATTTGATTATATGCTGTATTTATCCCTACATCTTCATTTATCATAGATTTTAACTCTATCACAACTAAAGGAATTCCATTTACAAATAAGATTATATCTGGTCTTCTATTTGTTTTTTGAATTATAGTAAATTGGTTTACTGCTAAAAATGAATTGTTTACTATATTATTAAAATCAAATATGTATACTTTATCATACCTATCATTTCCCTCTTCATCTCTAAAAGGAACATCTATTCCATTTGTTATCATATTATGAAATTCTTCATTGGCACCTATTAGAATTGGATTTGATAAATGTCTTATCTTTTTTATAGCTTCTTCTTTAGAATCCTTTGATATATTTTTATTTATTCTATATATTGCATTCCTTAATTCTTCTAATAGCAATACTTCCTGATAGCTTCCTCTTTGATCTTTTTCTATTTCACTACCAATTTTATGTTCATATCCAAGATCTTCTAGAAGTTCTATATATATTTCTTCCAATTGATTTTCTGTAAAATTCATAAGATTTCTCCTTAATTTAAGCTTTATAATAAATATATTTCATCATATTTTCTATAATATTTTTTAAATAATCAGCAGTCTTACATTCTTGTTCCCATTTTTCAATTTGTTCAAAAGAAATAGATAGTTTAATCTCATTTCCTACATTTATATTAGTAAAACTTCTATTAGTTTCTTCAAAATATCTACTAAATTTTTTAATAAATTCCTCTTTATCTTTGACATATTTAGAAATATTAATTTTTGATTTTTCCCATTTTTTATTATCCTTTTTATAAACCATCTTTCCTATTTCTTTAAAAACTTCAGATACATCTCTTATTTTATCATCAGGAATATCTTCCCAGAAAATTCCTTTTCCCATAATATGAGCAAATCTTATATAGGTATGACCTGAAACTTTAAATTTAATATTTTTATCAAAATTTTTAATTCCTTGTTTTATGTTACTTAAAACATCTTCTAAAATAAATTTATTTTTATATAACTTAATACCCTGTTTTCTGTTATCTCCAGGCCAAACCATTAAATCTAAAGTTTTATTCTCCCCTACTAATAATTCACACCTTTCAGCAAATTTTTGGTCTTTTAAAACTACCCAATTAACTTCCTCTTCAAAATCTTCACCATGAATTTTAATATTTATTTCTTTTTTTATTTGCATAATTCTTCTGTTAGTAAGTATTTTATTGTCTAAACCTTCAATTGATAATTTTTGTATAGGAAGTAAATCTTGAAAATTGTTCTCAATAAACATTTTAAATTCATTAAGATATAAACTAGGAGAAGCTAATTGTTCCCTAAAATTATGAAGATTAAATGCTATATCTAATATATCTGACCATATAAGAGATTTATATTTAAAATTTTGATTTACATTTCCCCAATTTAAACGTTTTATTTGATTATTTAATTGCTCTCTAGGATCTTCATTTAAACGTTTAACCTCTACAACAATTAAAGTTTCTTCAACTTGAATAATTAAATCCATTCTTGGTTTTTTAGTAGTTTTACTTGTATTTAAATTATCTCTGTATTTTACTGTATTTAATGTAACTCCATAAATATTTCCTATACCAGAATCTTTAATACTTATATCTTTTGCAAACACCTCGGTATCTACAATAATATTTTTAGATAAAAGATTTTTTCCTAAACTTTTTCCAACAATCTCTGTATAAAACAAATCAAAAAATAACGGTTCATTTTTAAGCATAATAGCTAATGATCTTGTAAGATTATTTTCCCTTGAAGTAATTTGATATGGTGTAAAAATACTTAAATGTCTATTCACAATCAATCTCCTTTTTTATTTTTACTCTACTAAACATCTTCTTAAAACAAAATTATTTGTTCGTCAATATATAATCTCATCTGTATAATCATAAAGAACCTGATCTGTTAAATATAAGAGACTCATAGAATGATCAAAATTATTTTTTAATTCCAATAAATTTATTTTTTTATTAGACTCTATATTTTTATTGCCATTTAAATCCTTTGGATATCTGAACGTTGTTCCTTTTTCATCTAAAAGATCCAACACATTAACTATTTCTGACATAAATATCATTTTTTCGTCAAATTGTTTTTTTACTTTATCATTAATACTAAGTTTTTCAAAACATTTTTTTGTATGAAGAGAGAAACATTCTAATAATTTTTTTTAAGAGTGACCTTCTAAAGAGTTTTTAGAATCATTACATTCACTTAATTTCATTAAATTTTGTATTTGACCCTTTAATCCTATTTCAATACTATGTCTCATAAGAAAAATTAAAGGAACAGAAACCATATCTATACCTTCCATCTTTTTTTCTTGTAGAGAATTATAAATAATATTACAAGAATTTTCATATAAACTAAGAAATGTTGAAAGTCTATATGATTGTCCTATATGTGAAATAAATATTCTTTCTTTTAAAGAAAATTTATTATTGTCATTTTGCCCAAACATATTTTCTCCTCCCTTTAAATTAATTTTTCTAAAATTTTTTATTCATACAATCACTTCACTCTTATTTCTCCACTCATAAGTTTAGGAAGCAAAAAATCCCGAATATGACTCAACGTTTTTATTTCTTGATTTATCTTTATTATTTCATCAAAAATATTCTTTATTTTTATATTGATTTTATTTAATTCTTCTTCATAAGGAACTACCACTTTTGCCTTTTTTAAATCCTCTCTTTTTATGTGGCCCATTGTAGTAGCTTTCCCTTTTGCTATATTTGTAAATTTTTTCATATACATTTTTGTCCATAAATATACGAACCATTTGGGGAAATTTTTAGGAATCACTTTAAAAATATGCTGATTTAAACCGCCTGTTTCACCATTCCATAACATTAATTTTAATGTTCCTGACCATGAAAATAAAATATCACCACTATATACTTTATATTGGTCCGGTATTAAAGTAGAACATAAATCACTTTCATTAGATACCCCATTATTCATCTCTTTGATTTTAATAACTTTTAATTTATTTTCTCCTTCAGGTCTATATTTCTGCATCGCCAAACCATTCAGATAGTTAGCTATCTCGTCTAATGATTCTACTCTCCACCTCTCAGGAATCATCCCAAGTTCTGATTCAATCATTTTACCGCCATTATCTTTATAAGATTTCCCTTCTTCATTTGGAAAATTGAAATTAACAAACCATTCTTTAAACATAGTTTGAGCCATTTCTTCCAAAGTCTCATTCATTTTATTATTTAGTTCTATCTTATCATCTAATGATTTTAAAATAGCTGCTATTTTTTTTTGTTCTAAAAATGGTGGGAGATAAATACTTGTTTTCTCAATAACATCTCTTTGAGCCCTTTGTCTTCCTGAAGTTCCAGTCATTGATTTTATAGCAATATCTCTAAATTTATTTGAAATTGATAGATAATATATAAAATCTTTATCTGTTTTATTTTCAATTTCCCTTAAAACTATAAATTCTGTTGAACCAAAAGCAATTTCATTTTGATTTAAAATATTTACTTGAGCTGTCTTCCCATTTTGTAAACAAGGTGTTATTCTAGCAACTAAAGTATCCCCGTTTTTAAATTTAGTCCCACTTGTAAAAAAGGTTTCTTCATATCCAACTATTTCTCTTGAAAATTCTTTCAGTTTATCCATAGATATTTTTTTTACTATCTCACCTTTTCTTATGCTTTCTCTTGGATTAAATTGTATAACATCTCCCAACTCAATTTCTTTCCATTCTGTATTTTCTTTCATCTATTCTACCTCACTTTTCAATTTATAGTGAGTTAATTTCCCTTTTCCTTCTTTGACTATAAATCCTCTTTCTACCATTTCTGCTAATATTTTTCTAGCTCTTGAGTCTTTAACCTTTAATAAAACTTCTACCTCTGATTTTTTTATGCTCTCATTTGTTTTTAAATATTCTAATATTTTTTCTTCTTGTGATGGTTCCAGTACTTTTCCAGTACTTTTATCTCTTTCCAGTACTTTTCCAGTACTTTTATCTCTTTCCAGTACTTTTCCAGTACTTTCAATTTCTTTTGAAGTATTAATTTTTCTAAATAATGTAACCCCTACAAAAGTTCCACTCTCTTCTATTTTTGGTTTTTTCAAATTATATTCTTCACATAAAGTTAATATTCTTACTATACCACTACCCCATTGTTCAATGTAGTTTAGTTCTTTAAAAACTTTAGCTATTACTCTATTTTTTATCTCAGAACGTCCACTATAAATATTTTCACTAGATATTCCTAAAGGAAATTCTCCTGGAGAAATAATTTCTAATCTATCCTCATATATTGCAACTTTTATATCTCTACCTTCATTAGAATAATCTCTATGTACCATAGCATTAAGAAGTGCTTCTCTAATAGCTACTTCTGGGATTTCTAAATAATCATTTCTTTGTAAGCCTTCTATTTTTGCAAATAAATTTAAGTGTGTTTTTATAAATATTTGTATATTTTCTAATTGCGAAAATAAATCACCTGTATATTCTTTTTTATCTAAAAAGATACTCATATTTTTTCCTTTGAACAAGGAACATTTAGTTATAACATTTTCATATTTTCCTAATAAAATTAATAGTCCTTTTGTAGGATAAATTTTTTCATTATCTTTTTTTAATAACCTCATATTTAACATTTTTTCTTCGTTTATTTCTTTTCCTAATTTTTTAAATTTATGATACAATACCCCTAAATCTAATTTGGAATATTCTACATCATACTCAATTTCCTCGTCATAAGAAATATTTTTTCTTCTTCTTTCTAAATTTAATATATTTCCATAATCAGCAACTCTATTTGTTGCTCCTATCCTTATATATGTTCCTTCTTCTTTTCCTTTTGCTTTAAGATAATAAGGAACTAACGATCCTTTAAAAACTTCAATTACTAAAATTATTTTCCCATCAATATTTTTTGTATAAATTTCTGGATTAATTTTAGGGCAACAACTTTCATAAATAATAGATATTACTTTATCTTTTACTTCAAATATATCTTCGTTTATTCCAACTATTTCTCTTTTATCTGTTACTCCTACAATTAATTTTCCACCAGCCGCATTAGAAAAAGCTATTACAGTTTTTGCTATACTTTTATTATTAGGCAATATCTCTTTAAATTCTAAAGTTTTACTTTCACCTTTTTTTATTTCTTCTAATATATCTTTCATTATTTCACCCCAAATCCTATAGAAGCTAGATTTTTTCTTATTTCTGCCTCTAGTTCTGCTGATTTTTTAAATTGTTCAGATAAATTCTTTGTTAAAGTTTGCATTTTTTCTTCAAATGGTATTCCATCATCTTCTTCATCTTTTATTCCAACATATCTTCCTGGTGTTAATATATAATCTTGCTTTTGAATTTCTTCTAGTTTAGCTGCTTTGGAATATCCTTTTTCATCTTTATATTCTCCATCTTTATTTCTCCATGAATGATATGTTTTAGCTATTTTTTCTATATCTTCTTCTTTAAATTCTCTTGTTTTTCTATCTATCATTTCTCCTAAATCTCTAGCATCAATAAACAAAGTTTCATTTTCTCTTTCTCTATGATCAGGATTAGATTTATTTCTATTTAATATCCATATACAAGCAGGTATTCCTGTTGTTAAGAATAATTTATCTGGCAAAGCAATGATACAATCAACAATATCCCCATCTACCATAGCTTTTCTTATTTCTCCTTCATTTGAAGTATTTGATGATAGAGATCCGTTTGCTAAAACAATCCCTGCAACTCCTGTAGGTTTTAATTGATGTACCATATGTTGAAGCCAAGCATAATTCGCATTATTTTCAGGTGGTGTTCCGTATTTCCATCTTACATCACCAGCTAAACTTTCATTCCAATAATCTTTCACATTAAAAGGAGGATTTGCCATTATATAGTCCATTTTCTTTGTAGCATGTTGATTATTTGTAAAGGTATCTGCTGGTTCTTTTCCAAGGTCAACTTCTATTCCTCTAATAGCTAAATTCATTTTACAAAGTTTCCATGTGGTACCATTACTTTCTTGACCAAATATAGAAATATCTCCTAGTTGTCCTCTATGATCTTCCACAAATTTTTCAGATTGAACAAACATACCACCGCTTCCACAAGGCAGGATCATATACTCTTCCTTTAGTTGGCTCAAGACAAGCTACAATTGTTTTAACTATTGATTTAGGAGTATAAAATTGTCCTCCATTCTTTCCTTCAGAATTTGCAAATTTTCCTAAGAAAAACTCATATACTTGTCCTAAAATATCTTCTTTTTCATCCTCTTTAGCTACTAAATTAATATTTCCTATGATATCTATTAATTCTCCCAATTTTCCTTTATCAAGATTTGGATTAGAAAAAACTTTGTATAACACATTTTTTAAAGTTTCGTTTTCTTTTTCTATTTCAAACATAGCATCATCTATTATCTTTCCTATTTCTGGAGTTTTTGCCTGCTTTACTATTTCAGACCATCTTGCAGTTGCAGGTACCCAAAATATATTTTCTGCTATATATTCATCTCTATCCTCTGATATTTCTCCTTTTTCATAACCACCTTCTGATTCTTCTTTAATTAATTGTTTGTTTTTAGCTTCAAATTTATCACTTATATATTTTAAAAACACCAACCCTAAAACAACATATTTATATTCTGCTGGATCCATATTATTTCTTAATTTATCACATGCTTTCCAAAGTTGATCTTTAATGTTATCTTCCTTCTTATTCTTAGCCATTTTGCCCCCTTATATGATTAGTAATTCACTAATAAGTATACTATTCATAAAAACAAAAGTAAAGTAATTAAATTATTGCTTTACTTGAATAAAAATACATAAAGGTATATACTTAAAGTGATTTATCTTTATTAAATGACAAATTAATTTTAATATAAAGGAGAAGCAATTTTATGACTATACTTACAGGTAATGGTTTTAATTATATGATAATGAATTTTATCAAAAATAGTATTTCTAATTATACTAACGAACTAAATCTTACTCAAGAAGAACTCAACGATTTAAATGATAAAATACAAGAAATAACTGCATTATGGAAAGAATTTGATAAATTTTTCAAAGATTTAATGAAAGAATATCCAACTTTAAATAGTGAAGAAATTATAAAAATGATTAATCTAGTATTAAATTTTTTATCAAATTCAGATACTTTGGAAAAATTAATACCCGATTGTAAAGAACATATAGCTCCTATAAAACTAGGAATGGAAAAAGCTATTGGGGAAAAAATATTAGAAATATGTAATAAATTTAGAACTTTTGAACAAAGTGATAATTACAAACTAATTAAAAAACTATTTCCTAACTTTGGAGATAAAATTAGAAGTAGCTTAACTGAAAAAAATATTCAACCTTTATTTTTAACTACAAACTATGATGGGATTGAAGATACTATTTTAACTAACCACGGTACTTTTATTCCTGATGGCTTTGGAAAAAATAAACATGGAGATTTAGTTTTGATAGAAGATAATCTTAATAAAGATGAACTATTTTTCCATATTCATGGATCATACAAATTTAAAAAAGATTTCTATGAAACTATCAAATTAAGACAAACTTCTGAAAATTTAAATCCACTAATGATTTTTAATCAACCTGAACTAAAGAAAAAACAAATTATGGAAGATAATGTTTTAAGAGAATATTTTTATATTTTTGAAGAGAAACTTAAAACTTGTAAAAATTTTATTATTATAGGAAACTCTCTAAAAAATGAACCACATATAATAGAACTTTTAAAAAAACAAGAATTTAATGATGAACATCACAACTTATATATTTATGACAATAATCCAGAACAAGTAGAAAAAACCATTAACAAAAAATTTAGAAGAAAAATTATTCATTTTAATATTAAAAAAATAAATACTGAAATTTTTAACAATTCAGAAAAATTTATAGATAACTTACTATCTATAAACTAAAACATTTCATAAAGAGGAGGAATTATGGCTATTTTAGATGAATTAATAAAAAACAATGAATTTCCTATCATTTTTATAGGTTCTGGAATTCCAAAAAGATATTTGAAAAATTCACCTAGTTGGATAGAATTATTAGAAACAATTTGGAAAAATGTAAGTAATGAAAATTTTTACTCTGAATTGAATAAAATAGAAGATAGCTTAGATAAAAATTGTTCTAAATTAAAAAAAAATTTTGAAATAAATATTAAAATTGCTAGCCAAATAGAAAAGATAATAAAAGAAAAATTTAATTCAGGAAATCTTGAAATTAAAAATATCAACCCTAAATCTGTTTTTACTCATAAAATTAATCCTTTTAAACAATACTTATCTAATATGTTTCTTTCTTATGAATTAAAAAATAATAAAAAATCAGAAATTTTAGATTTTAAACATATGATAGAAAAATCTAGAATCCTTCTTACAACTAATTATGATACTTTTGTAGAAGATACTTTTAATACAAATTCTTTAAAAACTTATGTAGGACAAAAAGGACTTTTTCAATCAGAAACTGGCTACTGTGAATTATATAAAGTTCATGGCTGTTGTAAACAACCAAACAGCATAGTAATTACAGAAAATGATTATGAAAAATATAATCAAAATTCCATACTAATTAGTTCTAAAATAATTTCTTTACTATTAGACTTTCCAATTATTTTTATTGGATATTCTTTAACAGATTTGAATATAAGAAATATTATTAAAAAATTTTCCACTTCTTTGGACGATGAGGAAAAATATAAATTAAGAAAAAGAATTATTTTAGTCAATCGTGAAGAAGGAAAAATGGATATTTCTGAAGAAATAAGAACAGATGAAGAAATAAATTGTAGCTTTACTGTTATCACTACTGATAACTTTTCTGAGATTTATAAAAAAATTTCAAAAATTAATCAAGGAGTCACTCCTGCTGAAATTTCAAAATTTCAACATATAATAAAACAATTAATTATATCTGAAGGAAAAAAAGGCGAACTAAAACAGAAGCTTGTTAATTTTCTACCTAATAAAAATATAGATGATATTATAAAAGATAAAAATATTGCTGTGGCAATAGGAGATAGAGCTATACTTATCCAAACACCTTCTGTATTAGATTACCTTTATAATTATATAGCTAACGAATCTTTTGATAATTTAGAATCTAATTTAAGATTCTTAGCTTTACAGAACATTGGAACAGGCTACCCTGCTTTTAAATATCTCACTAAACAAATATTATTAAAAAATTTATTAAATAAAAAAGAAATTGAACAATTAAAAAAAAGACTTAAAAAATTAAAAACATTTAATACTGAAATTTCTTCCCATAACAATATTGTAAATTCAATTGATGAGATTACTATTTATATTAAGAAAAACTATAATAACAAAAAATTAAGCTATAAAAAAGATATCGAATATTGTCTTATTAATTATAACTTTGAAAATTTAATGATAAATAATATTAAAAATTATTTATTAAAAGAATTACAAGAGATGAAAGAAAAAAAAGATGATACAATTTCTACTAATTTCAGAAAACTTTTAATAAAATATGATGACAAAGTTTATAATACTAAATCTTAATATATGTTATATAAGGAGAATTTATGAAATCAGAATATGCTTATAATCAATTACTAGAACAAAAATCAATCCATTATTTATTAGGAAAATGTATAAATTCAAAATTTAAATATCGTCAATATGATCAAGATAATGATGTTGATGGTGAAATTGAAATTTTTGAAAAAGAACAAGAATTGCTTAAATATATTACAAAATCAAAATATATAAAAGTTCAATTAAAAGCTCAAAAAGAAATTAAGATAAAAGATAGTTATATTAATTTTAATTGTCCGGTAAAACTTATTAAATTTATAAAAGATTGTGATATTCCTCTAATCCTTGTTTTATATGATGAAAAAACTGACATAGGTTATTGGCTTTTTATGCAACCATATATTTCAAATTATATAAAAGATAAAGACTTAAATCAAAAAAATAAACTTATTAAAATACCTATTGAAAATTCTCTAGAAAATCAAGAAAAATTTAAAAAAGAGATGATAAGAATATCAGAAGATGGAATATTAGAAATTCTACTAAAAAATAAAAAAATTAATTTAAGAAAATGTTATGAAATTATTGATTCAGAAGATATTTCTATACCTAAAAAATCAAGAAAAATTTTAAGGATATATATAAATTCAATTTTTTTACAAAATCAAAGTATTTTACATCAATTGTTAGAAAAAATATCACTTTCAGAAATAAAAAACAACTTAAATTTAAATATAAAATCTAAAAATATTGATGAATTGACTATTTTTGTATATGATGCTCTAAATAAAGTTGGAACAGAAGGAGCTTTATATCGTTTTAAAACTGTTTCTAAAAACAAGAAATATGAAACAGAACTTACTGATTTAACTATTAATTCTTCATATCAAATAGAAGAATCTACTAAAGGTTCTTACTTAAAATTTATATTTTTAAAATTCTTAAAAGCTAAAAATATAGCTTTAAATATTTACGCTTGTAAAGATATTAAAAAAAATATAGATTTATATAAAGATAAAATAGAAAAAGAATATAATAATTTTAATAATTTTGAAAAAAAGATTCCTTATGAATGCATAAATTTAGATAATAAATTTATGGAATTTTTAACTGCTCTTGATAATTTTAAATTTTACAAAGATAACAACTACAATGATTACTATATTCAAAAAAGAATAAATGAACTTTTAGAATTAGATAAAGAACTTACTAATCTTTTTCATGACCACATTCAAAAAATAATGCTATAATTAAAAAACATTTAAAAGATAAAAAAGCCCTCATTTTATAAAATGGGGGTTTTTTATTTGTTACTTACAAACTTTACAAGCACAATAAGTTTTTCCTGTCTCT
The DNA here is from genome assembly GCF_010367435.1 of Fusobacterium sp. IOR10. Classification (NCBI taxonomy): domain Bacteria; kingdom Fusobacteriati; phylum Fusobacteriota; class Fusobacteriia; order Fusobacteriales; family Fusobacteriaceae; genus Fusobacterium; species Fusobacterium sp. IOR10. Next base: position 56,310 of record NZ_WJWY01000002.1, on the reverse strand, counting down.
TTGCTAGCTTTTTTTATTGCACTGTCTAAATTGCTCGCTTCAACATAGAAAAAATTTGATTTTGGTCTATTAGGACAACCTAATCTATGAACTTGATATTTTGAATCATCTCTTTCTTCATTAGCTATAAACTTTGTCATATTCCTCTCACCTCCTTTAAATTTAATTATATACCTTTTATTATTTTCTCGCAAGAACTAAATAGCAATAATTTTTAAATTTAAAATTCATTTATCCCTTGAACTATATAATATATGTTATATAATTAGACTAACAAAAGGAGGTTTTAATAATGGAATTAAATATAATTAAATCATTTCTAGGTTGGTGCTGTATAATCAATATTATTTTTCTTTTATTTTCTACTTTCATAATGACAGTATTTCAAAAACACATTTCAAAGATTCATTCAAAATTATTCGCTTTAGACGAAACAACTTTACACTTAGAATATTTTAAGTTTTTAGCAGTTTATAAAATAGCTATATTGGTATTTAATATTGTGCCTTACTTAGCCCTTATAATAATATCTTAATTATTTTTTTTAATTTAATAGAAATAATAAAAATCTTGTCTTTCTAACCCCTTTAGAATATAATTAATGTTAAAAGACCAATTAATATTAGGAGAGAATTTTATGTTAACAATTTCAATTATATTATTTATACTATTTACCATTCTTAGTTTTTTAATATTTAAATGGGTATTTAAGGTTATAGTAATAGTTTTATTTTGCTCTATACTTTTCCATATAGTTACTCCATTTAAAAAAATTATAAAACCATTTTATTCTAATGGAATTCCAAAGAATAAAACAACTAAAAATTATTTAGATACATTTAAAAAAAACTATAATACAAGATTAATTTATAAGGAGAAAAGATGCTAGAAGAAAATGAGGATTTTTATGAAAAATTAAGAAAAAAAATTAGAATTTGGGCACAATCTAAAAAAGGAAAAACAAATAAATGGGTTGAATATATTATGGCTGCTCCTGATTTGTTTCATCTTTTAGTAAAATTATCTCTAGATAAAGATGTTCCAGCTAAAGAAAAAGCAAAATTAGCAGCAGCTATTACATATTTTATTTCACCCCTAGACTTTATTCCAGAGTTAATTTTAGGACCAATTGGTTATGTGGATGACATTGCTATAGCTGCATATGTTCTTAATAATCTTATTAATCTTATTAATCAAATTGATCCAGAAATAATAAAAAAATATTGGTCAGGGGATACAGACATACTTTTTTTAATAAAAAAGATTCTCCAAGTTTCAGATGAAATGGTAGGACATAAATGGAAAAAAATTATCAAAAAATTTAAATAACATTAAATTTTTAGACTCTTTTTCTATTCTTATACCTTTCAATATATACATATCTTCCTGCAAATAATAAGAAAAGAAAAACCCAAGAAAGGCCTTCCCCATAAGCAAGGGACATATTCCCTGTTGAATCCTTTAACTTATATGATAATACTATTCTCACCACAAGGGATAAAAGACCACTAATACTTGAATATAAAACATCTCCCTTTCCTTCTGTATAACCTCTCATAGCCATTGCTAAACCATAAATAAAATAGAACCAACCTATTGAATAGAAGAATCTTCCTCCAATTGCAGCAGCCTCTTGCCCAACTCCAAATATTCCTATTAAATTTTCTCCAATGGTTATAACTGGAATTGTAAGGAGAATTGACACAACTAAACTAAGTTTTAATCCTATAAATAAACTTCTTCTAGCATCTTCAGCTCTTCCTAAACCAATATTTTGAGAAGTAATAATAGAAATTCCTGTTGCTAGATTCACAACTGGTAAAAGCAAAAGGGTATCAATTCTGTAAGCTGTTGTTATAGCAGCCACTGTAGTTGTTCCAAAAGTATTCATAAGATTTTGCATAACAATACTACCTAAAGAAGTAACAACAGACTGTATGGTAATTGGTGTAGTTAAAGAGGAACCTTTTTTAAGAAAATTCATACTAAAAATCTTTTTTCTTGGTTCCCAATGTATATTATATTTTTTCTTAGCATAAGCTATAATAAAAATAGTCATCATTAATTGGGATATTACTGTTGCAATTGCAGCTCCTATGGCTCCAAAAGTAAATAAAACTACTAACAAAATATCTAAAAATATATTTGTAACAGCTGAAACTAACACAGCATAAAAAGAAACCTTACTATCTCCAATTCCCCTTAACACAGCAGCATACACATTAAATACAGTGATAAAAGGAATACCTAACAAAACAATTTGTAAATATCTTTTTGCTATATAAAAAATATCTGTGGGAGTTCCAAGAGCCATTAATATATTTTCAGAAAAATATATGGTAACACCACTTATTAAAATTAAAATAATCCCCAAAAGAATAAGAAAAGTAGCTAATATTTCATTTTGTATCCCTTGATTTTTTTCCCTTATATATCTAGCTGATAATATAGAAATCCCAGAGGTAAATCCGGTTATTCCCATAACAAAAAGATTTATAATAACCCCTGTGGATCCAATTGCTGCTAGGGCTATCTCCCCTTCAACATTTCCCACTATAAAAGCATCAGCCCAATTATATAGTTGTTGTAATAGTCCACTTAAGATCAAAGGTAAGCTAAAATAAATTAACTTCTTTGTTAGCTGGATATCTGTTACTTTTTTATTCATATTACTCTCCCTTGTTTTAAACCTTTTTGATATATTAAAATAAGTTTAACATATATTTTAAAATAGTCAATAAACAATCATTTTATAATAATTTTGTTGACAAAAAATAATTTCAGGTGTACTATATGAGTGTATTCAAATATAGTAATATTAAAAAGGAGGAAATAATGAATAATTTATTTAAAACTCTAGGGGATGAAAATAGACTTAGAATAATAAATTTACTTAGAAAGGGTGAATTATGTGTTTGTGAAATTGAAAATATTTTAAATACAACTCAGTCAAATGCATCAAGACATTTAACTAAACTTAAAAATGAAAAAATTGTTGCATTTGAAAAAAAATCCCAATGGACATATTACAAAATTAATCCAAAGTTCATTGAAGAAAATAAATCCCTGTATAAATATTTAGAAAGTAAAATGGCTGAAAATGAAAAATTTCTAAAGGATATGGATAAGCTATTAACATATAAAAAAAGTGGTATTAGTTGCGAAAGCATAAACAAAGGAACAGATAGCACTTTAAAATAAAAATTGAATAGGAGGATAAAAGTTATGATAAAAAATAAAATGCCAACAGGCATTGGATTTTTTGAAAAATATCTTACACTGTGGGTGGGGATATGTATGGGAATTGGAGTTCTTATTGGAGTTTATCTACCAATAATACCTAATTTCTTAAGTAAGTTTGAGTATGCAAAGGTTTCAATTCCTGTGGGAATTTTAATCTGGTTAATGATTTATCCTATGATGTTAAAAGTTGATTTTAACAGTATTAAAAAGGTAGGGGACAATCCCAAAGGTCTTATTGTTACATGGGTAACAAATTGGTTCATAAAACCATTTACCATGTATGGAATATCTTTATTTTTCTTCACTGTGGTATTTAAGAATTTTATATCTCCTGAGCTTGGTAAAGAATATCTTGCAGGAACTGTTCTTTTAGGTGCAGCACCTTGTACTGCTATGGTATTTGTGTGGAGTCATTTAACCAAGGGAAATCCTGCATATACTTTAGTACAAGTGGCAACAAATGATCTTATTATTTTAGTTGCATTTGCTCCTATAGTTGCATTTTTATTAGGAATGAGTAATATATCAATTCCTTGGGGAACATTATTTTTATCAGTTGTTTTATTTGTGGTAATTCCTTTAACTGCTGGGGTTATTTCAAGAACTGTAATAACTAAAAACAAAGGATTAGAATATTTTGAAAAAACTTTCATTCCTAAATTTAGTAATGTTACAATAACTGGACTATTACTAACTTTAGGAATTATATTTTCTTTTCAAGGACAAACTATTGTTGATAATCCACTTAATATTCTATTAATTGCAATACCATTAATTATTCAAACTGTATTAATATTTTTCATTGCATATTTATGGTCAAAAGCTTGGAAACTACCTCATGATTTAGCTGCTCCAGCTGGAATGATAGGAGCATCAAATTTCTTTGAATTAGCTGTGGCTGTGGCCATATCAATTTTTGGATTAGATTCAGGAGCAGCCCTTGCAACTGTAGTTGGAGTTTTAGTTGAAGTTCCAGTTATGCTTCAATTGGTTAAGATAGCAAATAATACAAAAAATTGGTTTTCAAAACCTATAAAAAGTTATTAAAGTAAATTATTTTTTTTGCGCATTCTATGAGTATAATCAAATATAGTAATATAATAAAGGAGGATAATTATGAAAAAAATGATAATTTTTGATCCAGCTATGTGTTGTTCAACAGGTGTCTGCGGTCCCACAGTTAATGAGAAGCTTTTAAGAATTTCAACAATTATAAACAAATTAAAAAACAAGGACATATTAATAGAAAGACATAATTTAAGTGAAAATCCAAAAGTATTTGTGGATAACAAAGAAATTAATCAACTAATATCAAAGGAAGGAATTAAAGTTTTACCTATTACAACTGTTGATGGGAAAATTGTAAAGACAAATGACTATTTAACAGATGAAGAATTTTGTAAATTTTTAGATATTCCAAAGGAATATTTAATGGGAGATAAAAAATCAGAACCTAAAAAAAATTGTTGTTGTAGTGGATGTTGTTAAGTTAAAAGGAGGAAATATATGTTTCAAAATTTCAACTTAAAAGATATAAATTTAACTAAATATTTATTTTTTACTGGAAAGGGTGGAGTTGGTAAAACTTCAACAGCTTGTGCAGTTGCAGTTGCCCTTGCTGATATGGGGAAAAAAATAATACTTGTAAGTACTGATCCTGCTTCTAATCTTCAAGATGTTTTTAACACAGAGTTAAACAACAAAGGGGTCCCTATAAAAGAAGTTCCTAATTTAGTAGTAGCAAATTTCGAGCCTGAAGTAGCAGCAGCTGAATATAAGGAAAGTGTACTAGCTCCATATAGAAATACATTGCCAAAGGAAGCACTTGATAGTATGGAAGAACAACTATCTGGTTCTTGTACAGTTGAAATAGCAGCCTTTAATGAATTTTCTGGATTTATAACAGATAAAGAAACTGCAGATAAATATGATCATATTATTTTTGATACAGCTCCAACAGGGCATACACTAAGAATGCTTCAACTTCCTTCAGCTTGGACTAATTTCATTAGTGATAGTACACATGGTGCATCATGTTTAGGCCAATTATCTGGACTTGAAGATAAAAAAGAAATATATAAGAATGCTGTGGAAAACCTAGCAAATAGTGAAAAAACTACTCTTATACTAATATCTCGTCCTGAAGTATCAGCTTTAAAAGAAGCTGAAAGAGCCTCTTTAGAATTACATGATATTGGTATAGATAACCAATTATTAATAGTAAACGGAATACTTAAAGGGCACAATGATTATCTTTCTGATTCTATTTACAAAAAACAACAAGATGCAATAAATAACATTCCAACTGGAATTAAAGACATTAAAACCTTTGAAATCCCCCTAAGACCATACAATATAACTGGCCTTGAAAATATAAGATCATTATTTAAAAAAAATAATATTAAGTATAATAATGAAAAATTAAATACTAATAATATATTAAATTTAAACAATGTAATTGAAGATTTATACAAGTCTAATAAAAAAGTTATATTCACAATGGGTAAGGGAGGAGTTGGAAAAACTACTATTGCTGCTACTATTGCTCAAGAATTAGCAAGAAAAGGGAAAAAAGTGCATCTAACAACAACTGATCCAGCTTCACATTTAAAGTTTGTTTTAGAAGAAGGACATGGTGTCAAAATCAGTAGTATTGACGAAAAGAAAGAACTAGAAAAATATACTAAAGAAGTATTAGATAAAGCAAGAAAAACTATGAGTGATGAAGATATTGCCTATATAGAAGAGGATTTAAGATCTCCTTGTACTGAAGAAATAGCTGTATTTAGAGCTTTAGCTAAAATAGTTGAAGGATCTCAAGATGAAACAGTGGTCATTGATACAGCTCCAACAGGTCATACTTTATTATTACTTGAGTCAACTGAAAGCTATAATAATGAAATTAAACGTACTCAAGGGGATGTTCCAAGTTCAGTTAAATTATTATTACCTAAATTAAAGGATAAAAATTTAACAGAGGTTATTATAGTTACTTTACCTGAAGCTACCCCAGTTTATGAAGCCACTAGGTTACAAGAAGATTTAAACAGAGCTGGTATATATAGTAAATGATGGGTTATTAATTCAAGTTTTTATGCAACTAATACAACAAATGATATTTTAAAAGTAAAGGCAAGTAATGAAATACAATGGATAAATAAAGTCAATAAAATTTCAAATGAAAATTTTGCAATAATTAAATGGATTCCTGAAGAATTAAAGGGAAGAAATCTAAATAAAATGTTAAAATAAATTAAAACAAGCTAGAATTAAATTTCTAGCTTGTTTTTTATTCCTTTTCAACTTTACCCCATTCTTTAATTAATTGTTCTAATTTAATTTGATCTTCTCCAAAAATAAGAAGGGAATCCCTTTCTAATATTTTTGTGTTTCCTTTAGGAAATATTTTTTCATTTCCCCTTTCAATAAGTAAAAGTAAAACTCCCTTTGGAAGTTTCATATCTATAATACTTTTATTATGAAATGAGCTTCCCACTTGCACCCTTAGTTTAATTAGTTTTTCTTCTAAAAATTCCATTTGTTCTATGTCAGGCTCAACATATTTTGAACTGTCATTGTCTTTTATTTTAAATAATGAAGCTACAAAGGGCAAAGTAGTTCCTTGAATAGCCACTGAAATTACCACAACATAAAAAACAATGGAAAATATAATTTCAGCTCCATCTATATTTGCAAGAACAGGTAATATTGCAAAAACAATTGGAACTCCCCCCCTTTAGTCCACCCCAACTAATAAATAATTTTTCCTTCATATTAAGTTTAGACTTATATAGAGTTATAATTACACTTAAAGGTCTAGCAAATAACATTAAACTCAGTCCTATAAAGGTTCCTATTTTCCAAACATGGATTAGTTTACTTGGGAACACTAAAAGTCCTAAAATAATAAATATTCCCATTTCAATTCCCCAAGATAGACTTCCAAAAAATTCTTTAGAGCTCTTTTTAAAATGTATTCCTGAATTTCCTAAAATTAATCCATATATATATATTGCAAGATAACCATTACCTTTTAATATATTTGTAAGTCCAAAGGTTAAAAAAACCCCTGATACCATAGTTAGCTGATATATTGCTGGTAATTTAAGGGCAAATCTTTTTAACATCTCTATGCTTACCCTTGCTGATAAATATCCAATTACTCCTCCAACTACAACTTGTAAAAACAAAAATGTTATTCCCTCAAGGGAAGAAAAATCTGGTCTAGTCATTATACTTATTAATAAAATTATAATTACATTTGCCATTGGATCATTTGTTCCTGACTCAACTAAAAGAATTGAAGAAACTTTTTTCTTTAATCTAAGTCCTCCAAAGGAAAGTAATGACATAACTGCTGAAGCATCTGTTGAAGATACAATAGCTCCTATTAAAAGGGAATACAATATACTAAAACTACTAACAAAATAAACTATTATTCCAACAATACATGTATTTATAATTACTCCTATGAAAGCTAGCATTAAACCTTCTTTTCCACCTTCTTTTAAAACCTCCATCTTTGTTGAAAAGGCACCATTAAAAAGTATAAATGCCAGGGATATTCCACCAATTAATTGGGCAATGGCCATATTATCAAAATATATTCCACCAATCCCCTCTGACCCTGCCATCATTCCAACTCCTAAAAATAATAATAAACTTGGCAGGCTATATTTTTTTGAAATTCTCAATGAAAAAACTGAAGACAATATTAAAAAACCAACAATTAAACTAATTTTATCTGTATTCATACTAATTCTCCTTTGACAATATGCATACTTAAGTTTGTCAGTATGTAGTTTGTTTATTAAATGTATAGAATATATTCTCTCTACTTACTAACTATAGTATCAAATCTTTAATAATTTTAAAAGACAAATTTAAAAAACAAATTGACAAGGATAGATGTCAAGAGTATAGTAAATAAATAAACTAATATATCTATAAATATACATACTAATGGAGGAAAATTATAATGATAATTAAATATTCATATGGAAATTTAAATCTAGAGAATAAAGAGAGGTTAATATGGAAAGCATAATACTATTATCTCTTACCTTCTTTTGTGTTTCTACTTTCTTTTCAATGATAGGAATGGGAGGAGGAATTTTATACGTTCCCATTTTATTATTTGCAGGATATACTATGAAAACAGCACCTAGTATAAGTTTAATTTTAATACTAGCAACTTCCCTAGCAGCTTTATTTCGTTTTCATAAAAATAACTTAGTGGATTGGAAGTTAGCAATTGTTATGGATCCACCAACTGATATTATGGCCTTTGTAGGGGGATATTACAGTTCTCTTTTACCAGAGAATTATCCTAAAATATTACTTATAATAATATTAATAATAGCTGGATTTTAAATGATGAATCCAAAAAGAGATGGAGGTTTAAAATTAGAAAAAAATAAATTCTATTACTGGCACAGGGAATTTAATGGGCATAAATATGTGGTAAATGTTCCACTGGTTATATTAAGTACTGCTCTAATAGGTATTATTTCAGGTATATTAGGAATAACAGGGGGAGTAATTAAACTACCAATAATGGTACTACTTTGTGGAGTTCCCATGGGAATAGCAATAGCAACTTCAACAGTAATGGTAGCTCTTACAGCTCTTTTTGGACTTTTTGGACACGCTCTTCAAGGAAATGTAGACTATAAAATTGGATTAACTCTAGCAATAGCAGCTTTACTTGGGGGATTACTAGGAAGCAAAATTTCTTTAAATGTCAATAAAGGAAAATTAAAAAAAATATTTTCAATAGTTTTACTTTTAATAGCCTGTAAATTTATATATTCCTTGTATTTTTAAAAAATTAAAAATCTCTTGAATTAAAAAAAATATAGTTATATAATTAAATTAAGTTAAATTAGAACAAATTATTTCTAGAAATTAATATAAAAAGGAGGATAATATGAAAAAATTTATCAAAGAAAAACAGTGGCATTGGTTTTTAAGTGGTACAATTTTAGGTCTTATTTTTATTGTTGCTGTGGCCCTAGTAAAGCCAATTGGTGTTTCTACACAGTTTGTAATATTTGATGGTGTAGCATGGAACTCAGTTCAAGAATTAGTAGTTAAAGATTCAGGAGCTAAAAGTGGTTATTCTAGCTTTAATGCATATATAAATAAAAGCGGAGGAAAATATGCTAAAAGTATTGCCGAACCTTTAAATTATAGTTATGTATTTGTATTTGCAATGATTCTAGGAGGTTTTACTGCTAGCAAATTAAAAGATAAAGAAAGTAAAGAAGAAAACAAATCCCTTCCTAAAGTTTGGGAAGATAAATTTGGAAAATCCCGTGTAAAAAGATATTTAGGATCATTTTTAGGTGGAATACTAGCCCTATTTGGTTCTCGACTTGCTGGGGGATGTACCAGTGGACATATGATGAGTGGTATGATGCAAACATCTGTCAGTGGCTATTTATTTGCTTTGGGAGCATTTGCCATTGCAATACCTGCAGCTATATTCATATACAAAGGAGGTAATAAAGAATGGCTATAATACTTGCTATTGTAATTGGATTTTTATTTGGATTTATTCTTCAAAAAGTTGGAGCTTCAAATCCACAAAAAATTATAAACATGCTTAGACTAAAAGATTTTCATTTAATGAAAACAATCCTTCTAGCTATTGGACTTAGTAATCTACTATTATTTATGCTTATGCTATTTGGAGTTATTGATCCATCACATTTAAGTATAAAATCATCCTATGTTGGAGTTATAATAGGTGGAGGTATTATGGGTTTAGGTTGGACCCTATCTGGTTTTTGCCCAGGAACAGGATTAGTTGCCCTTGGTGAAGGTAGAAAAGATGCTATTTTCTTTGTTTTAGGAGGAATGGTTGGAGCATTATCACTAACTCTTATTTATGGAAAAATTAAAGATACTTTCTTATTTTATGATTTAGGAGGAAAAATGACTCTAGCTGTTACCAATGCCAAGGGAAGCATTCCTTTACTTCCTAATATTCCTGGATTGTTTGTTGCAGGTGCAATAGGAATTGTTCTTATAGTTATTGCATTTATATTACCTGATCACAGAAAATAAAATATAATATAAATTTAAAGGAGGTCTATAGTTTAAAAACTAATTAAGACCTCCTTTTTAAAATCCTTGCCAACGTTTAAAACCAACTAACCAACCTAAATTATAAGAAAAAGCAATAATTGAAACAACCACTATTAAAGTAGCAAAAACAAATATTGTATCCCTTCTATACCAATTAATAGTACGATAATATGTTCTTTTCATATCTGTTTGAAAACCTCTAGACTCCATTGCAATGGCAACTCTTTCCGCCTTTCTAATATTTGTTCCAAGTAATGGTATTGCATTTCTATACCATGGATTTTTCTTCTTATACCATTTTTTACCCTTTGAACTACGGATTTTATGAGCTGCATTAATTAAAGCAAGATCAGATTCCATTGATGGTAAAAAACGTAAAGCTGTAAGTATACCATAAGCTACTCCTGGATTTAGTTTAAATTCTTTAATCAAGCTTAATATTAAAGCATCAGGCTCAGTGTTGCAAGTAAATAAAATAGAAGTAATTCCAATTGTTAAAATTCTAAAAAATAAAACCATTCCCACAATAAGACCCTTATCTGTGAAGTTTATATGCCAAAGAGTTGCAATAATTTTTGGATTTTGAACCCTTGCTAGGGAGCCATTCATCCAAAGCATTCCAAAGGCAAAACACACAAGGGGAATAATCATTTTTAAATTCTTAGAATTAAATGATTTTGTAATAATAGCAAAGAAAAAACTAAAACTAAATAGCATACCCATTGTATATGGATCAAAAACCATTAAAGATGCTAGTACAACAATTAAATTAGCAAGAAGTTTTGCACAGGGATTAAATTTTTTCATATTCATGAAAGACTCACCTCATTTAAAAGTTTAACTCTATAGGGAAAATCAAGACCGCTTTTTTTAATTATTTCCCCTTCATTCCATAGATTTTCAGTGTCACCACTATATAAAATTTCCCCGTTATATAACACAGCAGTATTGTTTGCATAGGAATCTACCAAATCTAAATCATGGGTTATCATAAATATTGTCATACCCTGTTCATTTAATTTAACAAGTTTTTCCATTAACATTTTAGTATTTCTTTCATCTTGTCCAAAAGTAGGTTCATCTAGTATTAACATTTTCCTTTCTCCCACAAGCATAGTTGCAACAGAAAGTCTTCTTTTTTGTCCTCCAGAAAGACTGAAAGGATTGTTCATTTCATAATTTTTAAGATGAAAATCTTCTAACAGTCTATTTACTTCTTTATTTCTAATATTTTTATCCCTGGTAACTTGATCCATACTATAGGCAATTTCTGACCACACTGTATCTTCTAAAAATTGATGTTCAGGATTTTGAAATACATAACCAATTAAATCATAAAGTTCTTGTTCCTTATATGAGGATAATTTTCTTCCACAAAGAAAAATATCTCCACTAAAAATATTGGCCAGTTTTAATATAACCTTTGATAAAGTTGATTTACCACTACCATTTCCACCAACTAAAGCAAAAAAATCCCCTTCATTTACAGTTAAATCTATTTCCTTTAATACCCTTTTATTTTTTTTGTATCCAGCAGATAATTTTTCCACTTTAAGTATTGGATTTCCTCTATTTATTTTTAATTTATCAGAGAGTTTACAAGAAACATCCATTACCTTTCTCAATAAATTTTCAGGGATTCTTTCATTTTTCAACTCTTGAATATTACAAGGGACATTTTTAAAATTATATCCCATTTCTCTTAATTTTCCATATACTCTAATACTATAGGGGCACCATATTCCTTTTTTCATTAACAAATCACTATGCTCATAAAACATCTCACGAATATTTCCATCACAAAATATTTCACCATTTCCATCAATAACAATTAACTGATCTAAAAATGGAATCCAATTTTCCAAATTATGTTCTACAACTATTAATCCCTTTCCCTCTTCCCCAGCTTTCTTAGCAGATTTCACCACTTGCTCTCTACCCTTTGGATCCAAGTTTGCAGTTGGTTCATCTAATAAAAACATTTGAGAATCCACAGCACCAATTGAAGAAAGTGCAAGACGTTGCTGTTCTCCTCCAGAAAGGGTATTAATAAGTTGATTTTCTTTTTCCTTTGGAAAATCAAATGCTTCCAATGATTTTTCTATTATACTAGGCATTAGTAAAGGATCCATACATTGATTCTCCAAAGAAAAAGCTACCTCATCCTTTGGATAAAGGGAACAGAACTGACTTTCAGGATTTTGAAATACTATTCCAAAAATTCTAGCTACTTTGGATATTTTCATATCCTTAACAGACACACCATCTATAAATATATTTCCCTTTACACAAGCGTTGTTAAATCTTTGAATAATTCCCATAAGAGATAGAAGGAGAGTGGATTTACCACTACCACTTTCTCCTAAAATTAAAATTCTATCCCTTGTATCAAATTCCATATTAATATTTTTCAAAATAAATTTTTCATTAATTTCAACTGATAGATTTAAAACCTTTACCTTTGCCATTATCCATTAACTCTCTTTTTAGCTCTTTCACGACCTAATGGGAATGAAGACAAGGCACCTGTAGCTGCAAGACCATCACCAATCCATTTACCAAGCAAACCAGAAAGTACAGCACCTGACACTAAACGTACTGCTAACATACTAGCTAACATTACAAAGGCAAATTTTGAATATCCATAGGCAAAATAATTATAAATAAAACTTGTTACACTGGCACCCATACCTGCTAAAACTAAAACAGGTGTTGAATATTTTTTCCAACCAGTTGCAGCAAAAACTGCTTCACATCCAAGTCCTTGAATTGCTGCACCAATAAATACCATAATACCAGATGGTGTACCTAATATAACTTCACCTAATGCTGCCATTAATTCTGTACCAAGGGCAACTCCTGGTTTACGAATTATATATGCCCCTGTAATAGATGCTGTAAACCAAATTCCATACACTATATCAAGACCAATAGGACCAAAAGCTGCATTGGCAAATGCCCAAATAGTTACTCCTCCCAAATACATAGCTCCAAAAGCAACTCCAAGTACACATAAAACTATAATATCCTTCAATGTCCAACCTAATTTTTTAATCATTTTCTTCCCCCTATAATTATATATGAATTTTTTCCTTTGTTTTTGATGGGCTTCCCTTTGAAAATGTTGCATGGATAATTGTATGGTGAATTCTTTTTGATACCCCTTCAAAGGATGTTTCAAGTAAGTTAAATATATCCCTTGCTTTTCCATCTAATCTTGTACAATAATGATAACTTTCAACTTCCACTTTGGACATTTCCATAGCCTTTTCAACTTCTTCCACAATTACTTGAAAATATTCTTTGCTTCCAAGGGGATATAGTGACCAAGCACAAGCAATTGGCATATCTTCCATTGGAAGTTCCACAGATTTTGCCTTTGCATCAAAATCAAAATCTTCTGGTACATCTCCTGGACATCCCACTGAAAATAAAACATTTGCAACTACATGTTCCCCTGCATGGGCTGTACGTAAAAATACTTCCTTTACATAGGCAAAAACACGTTCCCTTTTTCCTTGTATTATTGTTCCTAAATCGTCTGTTACAACATAAAGTCCTGTTTTATCAGTTTCTTTCAAGGCACCTAAAATTACCTCTACAAAATTATCTTGCATAGGATAAACTCCTATTCTAGCACCAACAACATCACTTATTCCACATTTTAAATTCAACTGTTCTTCCTCCTAGTTTTAGTTATATATTTTATTAAGAATATTTGTCCCTCTAAAAATCAATGTAAATAAAAAAAGTCATAACCTATAGGGTTATGACCTAATCTTTGCAATATAAAATATAAAACTACGATTAATCGTCTATAATCCCTACGGTAGAATTACCTACATCAGGTTCTAAGAGTTTTGAACTAATACATTCCAATCTCAGCATGCTTTTAGCAGCTCCCCAAATATTCTTAATTTCATTAAATTTAATACTACTCATATTACTACAAAGTAATATATAAGTCAATATCTTACACTAATTTTAAAATATTTTAACCAAACAATAGATTAATCCATAGTACGTGTCCCCATGTTAATTTTCCTTCCACTGCTAATTTAAATATTAAAAAACCTAGTGGAATCATTATTACTATAGCTATAACATATAGAAGCTCCACTAAAGTAAAGTTTCTCCATATAGTTAACTTATTATAAATTATTTCAACAATTTCTTTATATGATTTAATTTTATTCCTCCTCTGTAACTTTAAAAGGGTATTTTATCATATATAATTTAAATTTTAAAGAATAATTATTATTTTATTTTTCATACAACAACCTAAAAAATATAGGAAATATGGACAATCTTTAAGCTAAACTTGCATAATTTAATCTTCTCATTTTTGTCATATGTCTTTTTAAAAATATCACTGTTACTGCAAATACAATGAGATCACTTATGGGAAATATCATCCAAATACCGCTAATACCAAAATAATGTGGAAGTATTAATAATAATGGAATAACTAGAAAAATTTGTCTTAAAAGATTTAAAAATAAAGATTTATTAGCCTTATTTATAGATTGAAAATAGTTTGATCCAACTATATAAAAACAATTTAAAGGTATTAATAAAAAGTATATTCTTATTCCATTAATTCCAATTTTCAATATTTCTTGATTTCCATCATTGAATAAATTTATAAAAATACTAGGAACAATAAAAATGCATACCATTAAAAAAAATCCTAGACTAACAGCTGCAATTATAGATATTTTAAAAGTTTTAAGTACCCTATTATATTTTTTAGCACCAAAATTATATCCTAGTATAGGTTGACTACCTGTGCTTATACCTGCAATTACCATACTTAGAAACATATATATACTATTTATTATTCCCATTGCTCCAACAGCAAAATCTCCCCCCTGAAGAAGGAGTTCTTTATTACAAAGTACTGTAGCTAAACTTGTTGTTAATTGCAATGAAAATGGAGATATACCAATAGATAATATCATTTTAACAGTTTCCATATCTAAAATAAGATCTTCCCTTCTCAACCTAACATGACATTTTTTACCAAATGTAAAATAATATGTATTAATTAAACTCACTATCATATTTGAAACTATTGTTGCATAAGCAGCTCCTTTAATTCCCATATGAAAATAAAAAATAAAAATGGGATCTAATATAATATTTGTAATAGCACCTAATATCATAGTTTGCATGGCAAATTTAGCATTTCCCTCTGCTCTAACAAGATTACTAATTCCCATTGACATAAAATTAAAAATTACTAAGTTATTAATTACAAAAATATATTCCTTTGCATAGGGAAGGGTTACTTCACTGGCTCCAAATATTAAAAGTATTTTATCAATATAAATATACCCAAAAATTGAAAGGAATAGACTTACCAATATAAAAAGTGTAAAGGTATTTCCAAGAGCTTTTTGAGCTCCCTTATAATCGTGCTCCCCTAATTTAATAGAAAGAACACTTCCTCCACCCTGGCCTATTAACATTCCAAATGCTATATAAATAATAAATATTGGAAAACAAATACTTAAACCTGCCATAGCATAGGCTCCAATTCCTTTTCCAATAAATATCCTGTCTACTATATTGTATAGAGCAAATACAATCATTCCTACAATAGCTGGAATTGAAAATTCAATTAATAGCTTTGAAATCTTTTCTGTTTCTAATCTTTCTAGTACATTCATTTTATTAACTTCTCCTCTTTAAAATAATTATCAATATTTGATCCTATCTTTTTTAATACTGTTCTAAATATTTTCATTTCATCTAATGAAATTCCTTTATTAATAATGAAATCTTCTAACTTTAATATTTCTTTAAGTTTCGGGATAAAATCAATCCCTTTTTTAGTACAATAAAGCTTATATGCCCTTTTGTCCACAGGATCTCTTTCCCTATAAATATAGTCATTTTCCATAAGTCTTTTTACTGCATTTGTTGTAGCTGCTTTATCAACTTTTCTGATTTTACTCAGTTGTTCTTGAGATATTCCTTTTTCATTATATACTTCAATCAATATTTCAAATTGACTATCTCCTAAGGAATATTTATCCAAATGATAATATAAAAATCTTCTCATATCTCTTCTTAATTCATTAATTTCTTTACCTACTGGATCATTCATAATTCCACTCATTATCACCCTCCTTAATATAGTTAACTAATCAACTAGATTATATTCTAAAACAGTTAACTTGTCAACTATATTTTAAAACTTTTATATAAAATAAAGATAAATAAAAACCTTTCTATTTAATGAATTATATCTTCACTAAATAGAAAGGTTAAATTTAAACTTATATTTTATAATTTTACTTTATAGGCTATATAAACATTTCCAAGGGAGATGAGAGCTGCAAAATAAAATATATATTGTGGTCCCCAAAGATTCCAAACAACACCACTTAAAATAGCACAAGTAATTGAAACAAAATGATCCATACTTAATCCAAGGGCAAGGGTAGGAACGATTTCTGATGAATCTTCCACAATATTTTTCAAATATACAGTTCTAATAAAACTCATTTGTGTGGATATTTTATCTAAAATAACCATTAAATATCCAAGCAAAACTGGCCATCCAACTGTTGATAGTGCACCTGTAACATAACCTGTTGTAAGTAATCCAAATAAGAAATAAACTCCCACAAATGAAATTCCATCAGCATATAATAATTTTTTAACTCCAAATCTATCTAGCCATTTTCCTAGCTCTGGAATAAAGAAAATTCCAATAAAAGCTCCTACAATTGAAAGCAATGCAAGGGTATCTGTTTTTTTTCCTAATATTGAAATAAGCACCCAAGGACCATAAACTAACATAATCTGTTTTTGAACTCCAAATAAAATAACAAGCATATAATAGAATTTATATTTTTTCCTAAAAATAAATTTTGTTTTTTTATGATGAATTACTGGATGTCCCATTATTCTATTTAATGAAATTAATAATATTAATGCTACAAATGAAAATATCCCTGCTAGTATAAATGGCCATTTAATTGCTGTTACAAAACTAAATATATCCAACTTAAAACATATGAAAACAATTGTAGAAGATAACATTAAAAAAGTAACAGATGTTCCTTTAAA
Organism: Fusobacterium sp. IOR10; assembly: GCF_010367435.1. Lineage (NCBI taxonomy): Bacteria > Fusobacteriati > Fusobacteriota > Fusobacteriia > Fusobacteriales > Fusobacteriaceae > Fusobacterium > Fusobacterium sp. IOR10. Next base: position 38,895 of record NZ_WJWY01000002.1, on the reverse strand, counting down.
TTGACCCATACGCATACCTAACTTATTTTTGTCCACAAGGGACATTCCAATTCCATCAGCAAGGGGCATAAATATATGTGCTCCTAAAGAATTAATAAATAAAAAAATAAGCATTACTGAAAATTGAGGAGTGAATAATCCTAAATAAATAATTCCAATAATACTAAGTATTTGTGCAAAGATGGACACTTTTATATCATTCATTGAAACTAACAATGTAATAACAAGTACAGCAATGATCCCTGGTGTTTCCCTTGGAAATTCAATTACTCCCCTTTGAAATGCACTAACATCATATGCATCTTTAAAATAATTTGAAAATATATCCATACTCATACCCTTTGCCAAAGCTGTAAAGGCTAAAATATAAAAATATATTTTCACCTCTTTTTTCATTGTTTTAAACTCTGATAATTTCATAAACCCTCTCTTTGTACTGTTAATACTTCTAATTTTAATAATAAAAGTTCCTTCAACTTAAGCTGAAGGAACAAAAAATTTATTTTATTTTCATATAAATCAAATTATTTTGATATTTGCATTGGATTTCCATTTTCATCAACTGCTACATATTTTACAGTTGCTTCAGTTACTTTTACATGATCTTTTTCATATTTATTTCTTTGGGCAATTACCACTACTTTTACAGTGATAGATGTATTACCTATTTTTTCTATTTTCCCATAACATGTTATTAAATCTCCAACAAAAACAGGTTCTTTAAACAGGAAGTCAGTTACTTTTACAGTTACAATTCTGCTTTGAGTTCTTTGAGCTGCAACAACTGCACCTGCCTGATCGACTTGTGACATTATCCATCCACCAAAAATATCTCCTGATGGATTTGTATCTGTTGGCATTGCTATTAAACGTAAAGCTGGTTCCATCTCATTTCTAAATCCAGTATATTCTGTGCTCATATTATCTCCTCCTATATAATTCATAATAATATTTTAAAAATACAATTAATTATTTCTTTAAACATAGGTACTTTAACTAATTTATTCTTTATTTAAAACATTGATTGTAAAATGTAGGTGTCTATTTTTTTTCATAATTATACATGTTATCAAGAGATTTTGCAAGAATTAAATTTAAAACCTTAATATAAAATCACTTGGCATACTCTATATTCTATTTATTTTCCATGTGGAAATTAAACTTAAAATAAATATAAAAAGTATTGTTAAAACACCGTAAGTCATAGCTAATCCTATCTCATACTCAAAAACTCCGTTTACCATAGCAATTGAAATTGGTTTATTTGCCACAGTATATAAATATGCTGAACTAGTATATTCTCCAATACATCTTATAAATCCAATGAGAACACCTGAAACTATACCAGGCATAATAATTGGAAGTGTTATTCTTCTAAAAGTATAAATCCAAGAGCCTCCTAAACTTTTAGAAGCATCTTCATAGGCATCATTTAAATTATACATGGAAATATTAGTACTTCTAAAAACAATTGGTAATATCCCTATAAAATAAGATATGGGAAGTAAAATATATGTTCCCACAAGTATTTTATTTAAAGAAAAAATATTTGTTTTATTAAATGCATTAATAAGGTTAATTGCTATGGCACTTGCAGGAAGAGCCCATGGAAGCATAACCAAACTTTCTATTAAAAATTTAAATTTACTTTTAGTTTTTACAACTATATATGAACTTGGAACTCCTATTACGACTCCTAATATTCCAGCTATAATAGACATATTTACACTATTTATAAATGGTTTTAGTGAGTTTGACTTTGTAAAAATCTTTATATAGTTACTTAGAGAAAAATCCTTTGGAAAAATTTCTACTAACCATGTTCCAGATGTAACAAAGGAAAGTATAAAGATAGTTATAACTGGAAGAATAATAAATAATATTAAAAGACCAGTGAATATAACAAAAACTTTTCTAAGTATAGAATTCTCTATTATGATTTCTTTTATCTCAACACCTTTTACTTGTGATTGAAAACTACTTTTTTTCTCATAATATCTACAAAGAAAAAGAAATATAAAGGCTATTATCATTAGTATTACAACTTCCACAGAGGCAATTTCCATATGATTATTGATTTAGCAAATAATATTTGAGTTGTTAAAACACGAAATTTTCCACCAATTAAACTTGGAGCAGAAAAAGAACCAATTCCCCCTATAAATGTCATTATACTAGATCCAATTAATGCTGGTTTAATAACTGGTAAAATAATGGAAAAAAATATCTTAGAATTCTTAGCTCCTAAATTTTTAGCAGCTTCCACAGTGGAATAATCTATATGACGAATAGCCACTGACACATTTATGAAAAAATATATATATTGGGTATAAGCATGCACAAATAAAATCCCCCAAAAACCTGTAAATTTAAAAGGGATACTATCTAAATTAAAAATAATCTCAAGGGATTTAGTTATAATTCCACTTTCACCATAAAGTTGTATAAATGCTATAACTATTATTAAACCTGGAACCATAACTGGTGTTAACAAAAGTTTACTAGCTATATTTTTATAGGGAAACTTAAAATATCCAATAAAAAAAGCAAGGGATGTTCCTATAAGCCCGCATGTAACAACAGTAGCTAATCCAAGTAAAATAGTATTTAAAACAAAACTTATATTTGTTTTTAAAAAGAAAAAATCTTTATAGTTGGAAAATGTCAATTTATTTTCATCTAAAAAGCTTAAGTTTATTGTTTTTAAGGTTGGAATTAAAATATATCCCACTAAAAAAATTAATAGGATAATTCCAACAAAATTTTCATATTTCTTATTTGATCCATTCATATAATCACCTAATCCATAAGAAGTTTTATTGAATTTTTGGGAATTTCAATATAAACTTCTTGAGAAACTAAAAATTCATTATAATTATCTAAACTATTCATAGTTGTTATTACTAGCTTAACACCTTTGACCCTAACAGTATATTTAATAATATTCCCATTAAATTGAATATTTTCAATAACTCCTATAAATTCATTGATACCTACCAATGAGTTTTTTCTTATTTTTATATGTTCAGGACGAATAGATACAAATAAATTATTTGAAATATTTCCTTCAATTTCCAATATAAATTCATTATTTAAATATATTTTTTTCATATCCCCATGGGAGTTATTTATTTTAAAAAGATTTGTTTCCCCTACAAAATTAGCAACAAATGAATTTGTAGGATTTGAATAAATTTCCTTTGGAGTTCCTACTTGAATGCACTTACCCTTATTAAATACAGCTATTTTATGAGATATTGTAAGAGCCTCCTCTTGATCATGGGTAACAAAAATAGTTGTTATTCCTAATTTTTCCTGAAGAGCCTTAATTTCATGTCTCATTTTTATCCTAAGTTCAGCATCTAAATTACATAGTGGTTCATCTAACAGTAGAATCTTTGGATTTGTTATAAGGGATCTTGCAAGGGCAACTCTTTGTTGTTCCCCACCAGATAACTCTGATATTTTTCTATTCCCATAATTATCTAATTTAACTAAGCTCAAATATTCATCTACTTTTTTTCTAATTTCTTTTTTAGGAATTTTTTGTATTTCTAAACCATAGGAAATATTCTCATAAACAGTCATATGAGGAAATAAGGCGTAATTTTGAAATACCATTCCCACACCTCTTTTTTCAGGGGGTATATTGGTTATGTCCCTATGTCCTAATAAGATATTCCCGCTATCTAATTTTAAAAAACCTGCAATGGCTCTTAATATAGTAGTTTTACCACAACCTGATGGACCTAAAAAAGTAAATAAACTTCCCTCTTCAATATTAAGACTTACATTTTCAACAACTGTCTTTTCATCAAATTTTTTAGTTATATTTTTAATAATCACATTATCCATATAATACTTGTATGACAATCTCTATGAAAATTATCACACATCCTCCTTTATACAAAAAAAGGGCAATCGCCCTTTTAATTATTAATTGTTACTTTTAATTTCAGAATCCCATTTTTGCATCCAATCAGATTCATTTTCTGATAATACTCTCCAATCAACATCCATCACTCTATATTTACTTTCTTTCATCCACTCTGGAGAATTAGCTAGGGCACTATCTAAAGTTGGCATACGATTAAATTTAATTGCAAGTTCAGATTGAATTTTTTCACTACCTGCAAATTCTAAGAATTTAATTGCTGCATCTTTATGCTTAGCATTTTTTATTACTGCAATGGCATCTGTAATTACAGGGGAACCACTTTTAGCATCTACTATTTCTAGTGGAAGACCTTTTTCTTTGTTTACAATAACAGAACTTAAAACAGCAAAACTTATTGGAGCTTCTTTTCTTCCAACAGCTTGGAACTGTAATGATCCACTTCCATAATATTGTTTAGTATTACTATCCAATGATTTCATAAATTCCCAACCTTGAGATAAGTTTCCTTCCTTTTCATATTGATACAATAAACTTGAATATGTTGCCTTTGCTGAAAATGATCTTGCATCTCTAAATACTAATTTATTTTTATATTCAGGTTTTATTAAATCACTCCAATCCTTTGGTGCTTCATTGCTACTTAACATTTCACTGTTATAAAATATTACTACTGGAGTTTGGATTGTTCCATACCATGTACCATTTGGATCTTTAAATAGTGGATTTAAATCCTTTGCCCAAGATGGATTAGTTTTTTCAAAAACATCTTTTTTAGATAAGTCTATAAATAATGATGAGGCTCCACCATACATTATATCTGCTTGAGGTGCGTCTTTTTCAGCTAATACTCTATCAGCTAATGCCCCCTTTAAATTTATATAATCCACTTCTATTCCAGTTTCCTTTTGAAATTCAGAGGCTACTGCTTCTATTAAATTTTCTGGATGAGTTGAATAAATAACCAATTTTTGTTCTTGATTTTGTGTTTTAGCAACTTCTTTTGATTCCTTTGAACCACAAGCTGTTAAAGTAAAGATTAAACTTGCAATTAATATTTTACCTAATATTTTTTTCATATGTATACTCCTTATTATTTTTATTTTCTAAAATTTTTCTAAACATTTATTTCAATATATTTTCCATCTTTATATATGGCAGGTCTTACTCTTTTATTCTTAAGAGCTTCTATAAGATCCTTTTCTGTTTCAATATTATCTAAAAATTTTGTACAAAATTTACCTATTGCATCAGTTGTATGGCAATCACTAGCTGCTGTTGTAGCTAAATTTAATTCCACAGCATGTTTATATGCATTTAAATTGTTATAGTTCTTTGTACTTCCATTAAAAGTCTCTATACCTGTAAGACCTTTTAAATCCCTTAATTGTTTACCACAACCTCTATTATTTTCTCTAAATGGATGAGCTGCAATAGTAGCTCCCCCCTTTGAATTAACTAAATCTATTAATTCCTGAGCGTGAAGCTTTTCTGCTGGAAGATCCTCTAGTCCAAAAACTAATACATCCCCTTCATGTGTTAAAATTTCAGCTCCTACAAAGACCTTAAAATTATGTTCTTTTCCATATTGAAGAACACATTCTTTAGCTCTATTAGTGTCGTGGTCTGTAATACAGATTCCATTAAGTCCCATTGCTTTTGCTATTTTTACTATTTCTGCAATTCCAATAAAGCTATCATCAGAACCTTCTGTACAGTGCATATGTGTGTCTATAAACATTCTATCTCCTTCTTTCTAAATATGTATATATTCTATAAGTTATAAAAACAGAATAAAAGCTCCCACAAAATGAGAGCTTTATCTAAACTAACTTATAGTCCCTTATGGGTTTGTGGAATAAATTATATCAGTTACCTTTGTAAAAGTCAATGGAGGGGAGAAGTAAAAAACTAAGAATATGATTTTCTATAAACTCATTTTCTTTTTTATGTTATAATATCTTCACAATACATTATATTTTTATAGGGAGAGAGAATGAAGAAAAAAATATTGATTATTATTATGCTATGCTTTGGTCAACTGGCAATGGCAAAATATGAACCATGGAACTATAATATGGTTCAAGTAAGTTTATTTAGTGGAAATAATTCTGCTGATGGAACTAGAGGAAGTGTTGACGATATCTACGCTGAAATGGAAGGATTTCATAGATATAAATTATTAGATTTATATTGGTTTGATGATTTTTTTGATATTTCAAACTCTGGAAGTAGTGATATGCACGGGGTAAAACCTAGTGTTTATGGAGAATTTAATCCTCGTATATCTTTAGATGGACTTTTAGGAAAAGATCTTTCAATTGGTAGATTCAGTGAATGGTTTCTTTCATATCAATTTGATTATGATAATGGAGACTATAAAGGTGGACTTAGACGTCATCAAGTAGGAATAGGAACTTATTTTGACTTGGAAGGATTTGACTATATTAGAGTAAATTTATTTTCAAGATATGCAACAAAATCATATGGGAAACCAAATGAAAATAAATGGGATGGTTATCTATTTAACGTAGCCTATATGGCCCCTATACACAGCTTTGAAAATGGATGGACACTTTTATACAGTGGATGGATTGATTATGTTTTTGGTGCTAATGAATCTGAAAAATATAGTAACAGTTGGAACAATACTTCTGGAACTGATAACTCTCTTCAATGGTTTAATCAACTTAAACTTCAAATGGATAGTTTTGGTGTGTCTGCTTCAATAAAAGTTAATCATAGTTTTACTGAAGTAGATAGTAGTTCTTCCAATTCTAGTGATTCTACTCAATATATTTTAGGAGTTCACTATAAATTTTAATTAATTATATTTATAAAAATAGGCCATTACAAAGCATTATGTAATGACCTATTTTATTATTTAATTATTTTACCATTTAGATAAATATCTGATTCCATTTCAGTTTTATTTTGAATCCCCTCTCCAGCAAAACAACATTTAAGAGATTGAGTAGCAAAACTATTTATATCTTCTTTTTTTGCATTACTTTTTACAACAATCCTTGTTATTACATTCTTAAGATTGCCTGCCATTGATGGTGTCATAAAATTTTCTTTTGTATAATTAAATTGATGCTCTACTCTAAAGTCTTCAATATTAACACCTTTTTGTTTAAAATACATCTGATTTGCAGTAAGCTGACTCATTAAACAAAATGAAGTTCCTAAAGTAAAATAATCCCATGATGTAGGAACTTTCCCAATTCTTTCATCTCCACAACTGTCGTCAGAATAAAATTCCCATGTTTGATAGTTTTCAGTTAAAGATTTAGCTTGGATTTTATGCATATAAGGTTTTTTAGCATCATGTACCGATTCTACAGTTACAACTTCAGAAAATGTAAAAGATTGTGGTAATTTATGCATTTCTAAAGACAAATCTTCTTTTAAAGGGAATGTTTCTAACTTTACATCACCAGTTATATTTGTAATTTCACAGCCTTCATCAATAGAAATAGGTGAACCTACTCTACCAGGTTTAGCTTGATGACCTTTCCAATTATCCTCACCATTTATAACTGTTGCTGCATCAATTATAGTTTCGTTTGCTAACCCTTCACCAACAGCCCAAGATTTAATTGCCAATTCTTTTAATTCTTTTATTTTTTCAGGTGATTCTTTACTATCAACAATGATACTTGATACAACTTTATCAGTATAACCAGACCAATTATAGGTAAAAGGATTATCCCATCTAAAGAAAATTTCTGACTCAACTTTTACATTATTAACATCTAATCCTAATATTTTTATTCCTCTTTCAACTTGAGTTAATAAGCTCGATGCTGATCCTGCTGCATAATATGTTAAAGGATTTGGTGCTGTTTATAAATGTCCTTTTCCTCCTTCGTCACTAACCATTTCCCATGCATTATATTGATTTTCACCAATAGCTTTAACTACACCTTTCTTAAGAAAAGGTGCCTCTTTATTAAGAATTCTTTCAGTTGAAGTAACGATACTTTCTGCAATACCACCAGTTATAGAAACTACTTTTTTAGGAACAAAGGTTGTAGGACTTACATAATCCTCTTTTCTTGTTTCAATTTGATAAATTTTTGGACTTTCTTGTTTATTTAAATTTTTATTCATATTTTCCCCCTCAAATTAAAAAATTATTTTAAATATATTCACTATAAAATAAGAATATCATTTTTAGTAATATTCTGCTGTCCTATTTAGGACATTTTTATCATTGATAAATAAATCATTAAGATATATAATATTAAAATAAAAAGATTGAAGGAGGAAAAATGAAAGATAATACAGAATTTCAATTTTTAGATACGGATATAGAAAAAAAAATACAACTTAAACCTCTTGAAATCATTTATCACTATAATTTTGGAGTGTCATTTGGAATTATGACTAAAGGAAATCTTCTTTTAGTATATGAAGATGATAAAGGAAAAAGAATGCCTTTAAAAAACTCCAAAAAAAATGGAATGATTCTTGGTGGATATGACTATTTTTTAGAAAGAAAAGTCACTGATAACTTCTACTATATAGCAATGGAAAAAACTGAAATACTTAAGATTTCTTCTGAAAAAAGTAAAGAACTTCTCACTAATAGTAACTTTCTTTTTCAGTACCTAAAAAATACAACTGTAGACTCCTTTTCATTAATAGAAGAATTAGTATACCGTTTAGATAAAAATGTTGAAAAATTTCTTGCTTATGTACTTCTTAATTACTCTGATGATGGACAAATAAATATAAAAAACTTTTCTCTATTCTCAGATTTCATGAAATGTAGTAGAAGTAATTTCTATCTAGCTTTAGGAAAATTAATTGACAAGGGAATTGTAAAAAGAAGCGGAAAAATTATAACTATTGTAAAAGAAAATGAATTAGAAAAAATAGCTGAGCTTTAATACAAAACTCTCAATTATACCCTATCGTATATCTTTCATCTTAGAAAATTAAGATGAAAGATATACTTTTTATACTTAAATTAATTTAATAAAAATAATTTAAGCATCTCTTACTTTATTTTAGAAATATAACCTAATATTATTTCAAAAGAACCACCTATTATTAAAGCAACTAAACACCAAGCAAAAACTCCTGAAGTGTTTAAGGCTGTTTTTTCAATTTGAAGAAAACTTCCAATAGAATTAGGAAGTTGACTTAATACTTCAGCAGCTACAATAATTTTTAAATTTATTGACAAAGCATTGTTAATTCCTGCTAGAATAAAGGGCTTCATAGATGGAAAATAAATATCCTTTATTAAATTATACTGACTAATCTCATATATTTTACCCATCTCTAATAAATTCTTATCAACTGATTTTATTCCCTTTAAATTATTCTCATATAAAATAGGAAAGATAATTAAAAAACCTACAAATATAGTGGCATATTCTGATTTTAACCAAATAAGAGCAAGTAATATAATCCCCATAGTTGGGATTACTTTTATTATTGTCACTATAGGTTTTAGAAGGTAATAAATTATATTATTAAAACCTGCAAGTAAACTTAAAACTATAGCTAATATAAAGGATATGAAAAATCCAAGAAGAACCCTTTTAATTGTACCAAGAACTGTGACTACAAAATAGGGAGATTTTATAATATAAATTAATTCTTTAAAGGTCTCTTCTGGAGATGGAACCAATATACTTTTGTTTATTATCACTGCTAAAACTTTCCATATTATAATTAAGGATAAAATAGACAATAACGTATATAGTTTTTCCTTATTTTTCATAATAGAATTTATCATCTGGTAATTTCCCTCCAATTAATTTTGGATTGAATTCTAAAAGAACTTTATAATATTCTTCCAGCTCTTTTTTAGAATCCTTTGCATTTTTAAACATTAAATTGCTCCTTTTAATTGATGAAGCCATTATTTTTCCTCGATTCCTTTTGCTAAGTTTTAAACTGATTTCCTCTCCTTTATTAGGATTAGCATTTACCCATTGAATACTATTTTTGTAATTTTCAATAAATTCATCTAGAAATTCCTTGTTGTTTTTAACTAAATCACCTTGGGCTATCATAACCACTTGAGGAATAGCTATTTTTGTAGTTTTTTTCCATTCATCTTGAATATTAAAAATAATATTGGTATCCTTTTTCTTCATTAATACTGATGAAAGAATAGGTTCAGGTATAATTGCTATATCAATTTTTCCTGCTAAAAATAGTTGAGCTAATTCAGGGGCACTGTTTATATAAGTTAATTTTATATCTTTTCCAACCTTTAACTTATTAGCTTTTATAAGATATCTTAAAATAGCATCAGGAGTTAAGTTTCTACCAATTGTAGTGATTTCTTTTCCTCTTAAGTCTTCCCAGGTTTTAACAGAATCATCCCTTGAAACTAAATATAAAATTCCCCAAACTGATGTTGAAACTAATTTAATATTAATATCTTTATTATATAAATTACTTGCTAAATTTGATGGAATAATTGCTATATCAGCTTCTTTTGATATGATTTTAGATGCAAGAACATCTGATGCATTTAATATTTCATATTCTATCTCTTTATTTCCAATCACTTTATTTTCATCCATTACTTTTAATAAAGTCATAGATGGGGCACCCATTGGTGCAATAACTTTGATTTTATTGTTCCCAAAGATAGTTAGTGATAGTAGTGTGAATATTAATGTAAATATTTTTTTCATTTATTTCTCCTTATTTTATATTAAATTAATAAATCTATTATTCTATTTCTTGTATCTATTAAGAATTTGTCTGTAAGTTTTCTTTTATCTTGTGGAATATGAATTTTTATCTCTTCAAGTAAAATTGTTGGTTTTTTTGATAAAACAAGTAATTTATTTCCTAGCAACAATGCTTGATCAATATTATGTGTTACCATTAAAATTGAATTTTCCCGTTCCTCCCAAACTTTAATTAATTTTTTAATCATTTGTAGAGAAAGGGTATAGTCTAGGGATTTAAAGGGCTCATCCATAATAAGAAGTGGAGCTTTAAAGTTAAAGGCCCTTGCAATGGAACATCTTTGTCTCATTCCACCACTTAACTCTCTAGGATAACTATTTTCAAAATCTTCTAGTCCAATTTCCTTTATTAATTTTAATATATCTTTTTTTTCTGAATTCCTATTAACAAACTGAATATTCTCATATACAGTCTTCCATTCAAGTAATCTATCTTCTTGAAAGACATATGAAATTTTACCAACATTATTTTCAATTGTCCCTAAATAATCTTTGTTTAACCCTGCTATTATATTTAGTAAAGTTGATTTTCCACAACCTGAAGGTCCTAGTATACATACAATCTCTTTTTTTTCAATTTCAAAAGAGATATCATTAATAACCTTCAAATCATCAAAACTTTTAGAAATATTTTTAATCTTTATCATGATTTTCCTTTCTGTTTTTTATACTAATATTTATACTATTCACCACTTAATCATATAATATCTATAAAAATATTGCAATACTAATTATTTATTTGAAAACAAAAAGGATTAACTCCTGTGGAACACAGGAATCAATCCTTATTAATAAATATTTTAAGCTCTTTCTTTCTCTCTAAATAATCTATCTCTAATGTCAAACATTTGAAAATCAATCATTCTTAATAATTCTTTGTCATGGGTTACTAGTACAACAGCACCTTCATATTCCTTTAACATATTTGCAATTGTAGTTCTAGAGTAACTGTCCATATAAGTAGAAGGTTCATCTATTACAAGTAAGTGGGTTTCAGCTAAAATATTACTAAATATTTCTAATCTCTTTTTCTCTCCACCACTTAACATATTTAATTTTTTACTTCTAAATTCTTCTTGGTAATTGAAAAGAGTATCAATGGCCCCTTCAATAAAATCTTGGTTTAAACCAGTTTTATCTTGAATATATTCTGCAATTCTCATATTTTCATCTTCTAAAATATTTTCTTGCCCTATATAAGCAAATTTTGCCCTAGGATTTAGGTCAATAGTTCCTGTGGTAGGTACTTCTTCTCCTAGAAGCATCTTTAATAAAGTTGATTTTCCACTTCCATTTTCTCCTACAATACACATTTTACTATCTTTAAATATTTCAAAATTAACATTTTTATATAATGGTTTTTCAGGATATTCCTTAGAAACATTATTAAATGAAGCTATTACATCACCAATGTCTCTATTAAATGTAAAATATTTCTCTCTTTTGGAATTATAAGCATATTCAGATTCTTGAGAATGTATAAATTTTCCATTTTCCAATTCTTCCAATTCTCTTTCCATTCTTCTTAAGATTATAGCGTGAGAACGTTTGTCTTCAACTCTTTCTAACAATCTTTCTTTTCTTAAAATTCTTTCACGCATTTCTGCTATTTCAGCATCTTTTTTCTCATTCTCTTTTTTTTCTTCCTTTATTCTTATCTTTTTTTCCTGTTGGTAAGTTCTATAGTCCCCTTCATATGTAGTTACTTTAAAATTATCCACATCAAAGAATCTATTGGAAAATGATCTAATAAAATCAACATTATGGGAAATAACTAAAAATGCTTTATGACTTTCCCCTATAAAGTTAGCTAACCAAGCAGTCTTCTTTTTATCAAAATATGATAGTGGTTCATCTAACATTATCAGATTAGATTCTTTAAATAAAGCTATTGCAAGTCTTACATATTGCTTTTCTCCACCACTTAACTCTTTAAATTTCCTATCTAATTTATTACCTAATCCAAATACATCTATAAATTCAGATTGTATATGAATGTAGTCATATGCTCCTAAACTTTCAAAAATATCTGATGCTTTTTGAAATTCTTTCATGACTTTTTCATCATTTTCTGCTTCACCTGTAAACTCAGTTGAAACTTTTTCCAAGTAAGCTTGAGCTTTTATTATATGCTCAAAGGGTGAATCTAGTAATTCTTTTACTGATTTATCTAAATTTGTTTCTCCAAATTGATCAAAGTAAGAAATTTGTACTTCTTCTTCAATTATTATATCTCCAAAAGTTGGATCCTCATCTCCATTTATTAATTTTAATAAAGTTGATTTTCCACTTCCATTATTACCAACAATAGCAATCTTATCTCCCTTGTTGATCTCCAAATTAACATTTTCATATAACTTTTGAGTGAAATGTGATTTTGCTACATCTTTAAATTCAATAATATTCATATATCTTCTCCTGTTTTAGCGATTGGTTATAAATAACCTAAGCATTATCATAACACATATTTCATAAAATCCAAAACTAAAGTGTAAAAATATTATATTATTTTATTAGAATGTAATTTTTCGGGAACTTATGTTGATGCAGAAAATAAAAAGATTGTCTAATATTATAATAATGTATAAATTGACTTTTAAAAAATTTAAAGGTAATATTAGTATTGAATACACAATTTATAAATTAAAAATTTTGTTGGAGGAGGAACCTTATGAAAGATGTTATTCTTCATGCTTTTAATTGGAAATATAGAGATATTATAAATGAATTACAAAATATTACAGACAGTGGTTTTGGAGCTATACTTATTGCTCCACCTTTATATAGTGACCCTGATGGGAAGGAGTGGTGGCAACGCTATCAACCTAAAGACTATAGAATTCTTCTTTCATACCTTGGAGATAAAGCTGATCTTGAAGAATTAATAGGAAAAGCTCATGAAAAAGAAATTAAAATTTATGCTGATATTGTATTAAATCATATGGCAAATGAAGATCGAAAGGATAAATTAACATTTCCTGGGGAAGAGGAGTTAGAAAAATATTCAGCAAACATTGATTATTATGAAAAAAATAAATTATATGGAAATTTAAAGAAAGAATTGTTCTATGAAGGAGATTTTAATGATCAGGTTAATATTGAAGATTGGACAGATCCTATTGATGTACAAAATGGGCAACTTGGAGATTTGCCTGATTTAAAAAGTAAACAAAATGTGTTGCATCATCAACGTAAATTATTTTACGAATTAAGAAATATGGGATTTGATGGATTTAGATTAGATGCAGTTAAACATCTTAATGAAAAACAAATAGAAAATATTGTTGACCAGTTTTATTTGGAAGATTCTTTTTTATTTGGAGAAGTTCTAGCTACAAATAAAGCTGAAATTGATATGTTTTTAAAACCATTCTTATCTGAAACTGATATTTCTGCTTATGATTTCCCTCTTCAAGAACAGCTTAGAAAAGCATTTGGATATCAAGGTTCTCTTAAACTTTTAGTAGATCCTTTTTCTTATGATAAAGCTCTTCATTGGTCACGTGCTGTTACATTTACTGTTAATCATGATTTACCTCTCAATGAAAGTTTCAGACCTTTAATGCTAAATCCAGAGGATGAATTTTTAGCAAATGTTTATATTTTTGGTAGAGATGGCGGAATACCTTTAGTTTATTCTGACAATAATGAATCAACTTTAGAAAATGGTAGTGGGATAAGTCACCCTGAAGATTCTAATCGGTGGGTAGGAACTTATAAAAGAGATGATATAAGAGCTATGATCAAGTTTCATAATACTGTTATAGGGGAACCTATGGTGATACTCTACGAACATGATGATTTACTTATCTTTCGAAGAGGGGAGAAAGGAATTATAGCTATTAATAAAAGTAATGAATCCATGAGTGCTGATATTTCACTTTTTGGTCTTAAAAATCCTGCAGAATTTAAAGAGTTAATTCATGGTTATGAAATGAAGCTTAATGGAGAAGAACACTTTAATCTTGAAATAGCTCCTCGTTCAGCTCAAATATGGTTAGGAGTTCTATAAATGAAAAGATACAAGGCTAGGATAGTTTCTTTGAAAAAAACATTAATAAATAAAAGTGTTGACAATGTTGTTGATACAATTGTTATAGGAGGAGATTTAACTAATTTGAATGATTTTTTCTTTGATAATTTAGCTTCAAAGATTAAAATATATGCTCCTCCATATGTTTCTGAAAATATAAATTTAATTAAATCTAAGTATAACCATAGTGAAAATATAGTAGATACTGTCTATATTATTTCAGATAAAATTTATTCAGGACAATTATTCTAGATAAATAAAACCCCTTTATTATTTATAAAAAATATACTTTTATTTTGCTTTTTAAAATAAATTCTTTTTTAAAAAATTTGCAAAATTAGAAACGTCTATCTCTTTTCCACATCTTTTATAATAAAGATAAAAAAATTGATCTTCATAAACATCTGAATTTAAAAGTGGTAAAATATCTTTTAATTTATAACTCTTCTTTAAATTTGGAAAATAAATTTTTAAATTTGAAAATTCTGCTTTCTGAAAGCCACTTCTAAAATTATTGGTAAAAAATACAGTATAATCAAACTTTAATTCGTTCTCTTTTGAATATTTTTTTAAAGATTCTACCCATTTTAACATTTCTTCATAATCATTTAAAAGTCTATTTCTATCCTTTAAATCTATTATTTTATCTTCTACAACTTTTTCCTTAGCCTCTTTTAATAATAAAATTAAATCTTCATTAATCACTGGAACTTTTGATTTATCTTCTAAGTATTTTGATATTTTTTTGAAAATAATACTTAGTTCATTTAATTTATAATCACCTAAATCTCTAGAAAAAATAGCTTTATACTCAGCTTCTGATTTCCAAACAGGATGTCTTCTTTCACTTCTATGAAAATATTCATCTGTTAAATCTGTTGGATATTTATTTTTTAATAAAAATATTATATCAGAATCACACAATAATCTAAATTTTTGTTCTGATATTAATTTACCTTCATTTAATAAAGCTTCTTTACAGAACAAAGAAGATGCTAAATTCCTATTTATATTTTTAATAGTATGCTGAATCAAAAAATGTTCATATAAAACTACCGGATGATTTTGAATCCACTTTTTTTCAGAATCATGCGCATAAATAACATTTTCCAGAACACTTAAAGCTCCCTTATCAAAAACTAAATATTTTTTATTATTTTCTATTTTTATATCTAGATTCTCTAATAATCTTTTATAATCAATGGAAATACTTTCAAAACCAGTTACAAAAGAATCTCTAATTAAATAATCTAATTTATCTACATCTATTATTTTTGAATTTAATAAAGTTATAAATAAGTTTTTTATATCATTTTCTTTAGTTTCATAACTATATTTATATCCTAAAATACATCTAGAAAAAAAATCTATATCTATTTTTTTATATTCTATAAATTCTTTAAACCTCTCTAAAGAAACTATTACACTCATAATTTCATGGGGTGCTGCAAATTTTTTTAACCCATGATACTTGTTTACATCGGATTCAAAAATTTCATTACCAACTATTTCTATCAAATCTTGATATATCTTAGGCCCATTTTCTGAATCTTCTCTCAAATAAAATTCTTCTCCTGAATGTGAAAAAGATGAATGACCTACATCATGTAATAAACAAGCTAGTCTAAAACTTTTTCCAATTTGAATTAAATTTTCTTTGTCTAAAATATCTTGATTTTCTATTTTTATCCGCAATTCCTCGAAAGCTAAACTTCCTAAATAATATACCCCTATCGAATGTATAAATCTATTATGTAAAGCTGATGAATACAAAGGCGTATAACTAGTTTGTTTAATGTTTCTTAATCTTTGAAATGATTCAGAATCCACAACTTTTTCCATAATTTCTTTATCTATTTCAATATACCCATATATCGGATCTTTTAATCTTTTCTTGTTCATGCTCTATTTTCCTCCTAACTCAATCCCCAATATTGATAAAGTCTCTTCATTAACAAAAGAAATTAATGTTTCATAATCTATATTGTCTCTATATTTTTTTCTTAGTGTTTGTATTTCTGTAGTTTCTTTCAATTCAATAGTTATACACTCATTTATTTCTTTCTTATAAAAAAACTTTTCTATATATTCTATTCTAAATAAATTTTCTTCTTTTTCAGGAATTGTTAATATTACATTATCTACATTTTTTTTTAACCTGTTTTTAACTACTCTTTGAAAATTTTTTAATGTTTCTAATTCTATTGATTTTTTTTGATTTCTTTCAAATAATTCTATGAAAGCATTAGCCCAAAGATTATCTAATCCTATTTTATAATTCATCATTTCCTCCTTAATTTACTTTCCCTAAATGTATTATACCTCTGAAATATATTTTTATCCACTTAATTTATCAATTCTAAAATTACACCTGAAGAATTCAATAATTCATATAATCTTTTTATCTCAGACCAATTTTGAGCGCGTTTCTTTCTGCTTCTACAAAAAGTAAAAACTATTTTTTCTTTTGCTCTAGAAAATGCAACAAAAAATCCATTAGTCTCTTCATTTAAATTTTTTTTATAATTCCATAAAGAAGAATCCTCTAGTCCTATAAAAAAAACTGTATGAAATTCTAACCCTTTGCTTTTATGCATAGTCATAATAGGTATTGAATTTTCTCCTTCAAATCTTTTTATTGAGTCAGCAAGACTATAATTTTCAATATACTCGTTTAATTTAGAATACAAAATGTTACAAATATTTTTCCAATAATCATTTTGATTATATTGAGGATAAATTGATTTAATTTTATCTATATTTAAAAATTTAATAGTTTTTACAAATATTTTATTTAAATTTATACCTAATTTAATCTCATTTTTACATTCTTTAATAAAATGTTCTAATTCTACTTCAATTTTTCTTTCATTTTTATAAAAATCATCTGAAATTATTATTGAATTTAACAAATAATCTAATACTTCTCTCCATGCATTTGAACTTCTTTTATAAATTATAAGTTTAAATAAATCTAACATTAAAATAATTAAAGGTTCTGTTAATAAGTCCTGAAATTCCTTTTCAATTCTTGCTTCAATGCCTTCGTCTATTAACTTTTGAATAATTCTAAAAGTATATTTTTCAGGTTTATTCCTTACTAAAATACATATTTCTCTGGGTTTTATTTTATCTTTATTTAATAATTCTTTTATTTTATCGGCAATATGAACTGCTTCACTTTCTTCATTTTCATATGCCCATGCATAACAAATTCCATCATTTTCTTTATAACAATTGTTAGTTGGTTCCGGTAATAAAGCGTCTTGACCTTCTAACTCTTTAATTATAGTTTGTTGAATTTTTACTAAACAAGGTGCCGATCTATAATTACTATATAAATTAATGTGCTTTGCACTAAAATCATTGATAAAAATACTAAAAACATCTTTCAATGCCCCTGCCCACCCCATAATTCTTTGTTTATTATCCCCAACTGCAGTTAATTTAAATTACTACCTTTAAAACAAGTAATAAGTAAATCATACTGTATCTGAGTAGTATCCTGAAATTCGTCTAAAAAAACATACTCATAAGTCTGTCTTAGATATTTTAAAATAAAAGGATTCATTCTTAAAATAAACTCAGAAAGCCTATTAATCATATTGAAAGAAAGTTCTGAAGGATAAATTTCACATATTTTTTTATTCCAGATGAGCTCAGAAACCTTTTCCCCTATACTATTATTAATCTTCTTTTCTAAAAATAATTTGTTTTCACATAAATACTCTCTTTCGAAAGTACTGGGATTTAAAGAATTTAATTCACATAATAAAAGATCTTTTTGTCCTTCAAAAGATCTAATTAATTCTTGCATAACAAATCTGTTGTTTAAATTAAGATCAACTTTATAATTAATTGTTGGTCTAAAATTATCTGGTAACCCATTTCTAAATCTTGATAAAATATTAACTGCAAAAGCATCAAAAGTAAATGAATCAAATCTATTAGACAATTCTTTCCCTACTCTTAACTCTACCCTATCTTTTAAATTTTTAGCTGCATCTTTTTTAAAACTTATAGCTAAAATTTTTTTTGGAAATTTACATTGATTTGTTTCTAATAAATAGCATGCTTTTTGTGCAAGTAATTCTGTTTTTCCTGATCCTGGACCCGCAGAAACAAGTATATTATTATTTATTTCTTTTACAACTTTCTCAGCATTAAATTCTAGTTTTTCAACTCCTCTAGGAGTCCAAAAATCAGTTTCTATAAATTTTCTCATATTATTCTTCTCCTAAAAGTTTTTTTGCTTTTAATACCAGTTTTCCCAATTCTTTAGGAGCTCTTTCTTTTATGTCTTCTTCCCCTATCTTAAGAAGAGCATTTAAATGTGAAACAGGCTTTCCTTTTCCTAAAAAAAGATATCTATACCAAAACCAAACATCATAATTATCATCAATTTCATATTCTGAAATATTTTCGACATACTTATTCTCTTTTTTTAAAACAGAAGCAATTGCACTTTTTATACTTTCAGTTTCAGCAGATATTTTTGGTCCTTTTCCTACTTCTATATTTTTATATGCTTCTGGAAACTTTAAAAACATTGAAAAATCTAAATCAACGGGATATGAAAAATAAATATTATATTTTTCAAACAAATTAATCCAACTCTTAACTTTAGAATCATCCTTATTTAATTTATTTACTTTCCATGTATGCATTGATTCTAATTCAACATCACTTAAAATTTTACCACTTGTTAAAATAAAATCTTCTTTTTTAATTCTATCTATTTTAAGTAACTGTTTTAAAACATATTTTATTCTTCCCCAATCTCCACCACCTCTTTCTCTATCAAAATCTAATAAAGTAATATAGGGAATATTTAATTGATCCAATAATCTCTAAAAATGATTTACATATCTCCCTCCCAGTGGGACAATAGATACAAAATCAGAATCTAGTTCAATTCCATAAGCCTCTGCAATTTTAGGAATAACAACTTCCTCACTGTCTCCTTCTCCTAAAATAACTAATCTTGAAAAATAAAGTTCTGGATAAGCTTTTATCGCTTCCTTCACGAATTTATAAGCGTCACTTTTATCCGCAGGTAATTCAATTTCTTTAACTGATGAAATCCTATCTTTATCTTGTAATACATATCTAATTTCTTCAGGATTAATTCTTTTTATTATTGATGGAGAATGACTTGTAACAATTACTTGAGACCTTTTGTTTTTAGTTATTTCTCTAAAATTTTTCATTACTTTTCCAAAATAATGTGGAGATAAATGATTTTCAGGTTCCTCAATTGCAAAAATAGTTAAACTTGGCATTAACTTCAAGTCTACACTAAAACCTGAATCTTCTTGAGAGTTTCTTAGCATTTCTTCAAGTTCAAACATGCTAGTTATTAATGAAAAATAAAATAATGATTTCATTCCATCACTTAATTTTTCCTCAGTTTCAACTGCTTCACCTGGATTTGGAGAAAATCTAGCTTCAATTTTAGATAAATGTGAGTTAAAATCATTGCTTGTTGTATTTATACTAATATTTTTATAAATTTTTTCATTAAAAAGTTTACTCCATGAACTAGAAAGTTTATTATTAAGAGTTACAAAACCCCTCTCCTCTTGAATTATTTTAGAAAGAATTTCATTTGTTTTTTCAAAATTTTCTAAGGTGTTTTCTGACCAATTAATGTTTTTTAAAAATTGATAAACTAAAGTTCCACTTGTATGTTGCATTTGTTTTTGGGGATTTCTAGTTGCTGGAATATAATAAACTTTTATTTTAGAGCGATCTGACATACTTAGAGGTATCTTATTAGAATCTTTAACTTCTTCATCACTAGAGTTTATCCAATACATTTTTTCTTCTATATCTCCATCAGGGTTACTTGTTTTTTCCCAAATAGCTTCAAGTTTTATTCTACAATAAGGTTTCCCGCCTATGGAGTCTACAGTCATTTGGTTAAAACACTCTGAAATATCAACATCTTCATTATAAAATCCTATTTTAACTTCAATACTTAACTCTCTTTTAGATTTCTTTTCTAAACTTTCACCTAGTTCTAAAAAAAAATCATTACTATTTATTTTTCTATATTTATAATCAGTCCCAAACATTCTACTTAAAGCTTCTAATATTGATGTTTTACCACTTCCATTATTTCCTATAATTCCATTAAAAGAATCTATTTTTATTTCTGTTTTATTTTTAAAACATTTAAAACCTTTTATAATTAATTTTTCAATAAACATACTTCCTCCAATTTTTATCTGAAATTATCATGCTTTAATATATGATTCTAACCAATTAGATTTAACTCCATAAAAAATTTGATGTTCAAGTATCATTTCTAAATCAGATTTATTTACCCAATTATTATTTATTGCCTTTTCAATATTCTCTTTTGCTTTATTTGAAATATTTTGTATATTACTATCTGCTAATATTGTAGAAATTTCCAAAACAATATCTTTAATTTCTTCTGTAACTTCTAATTCTAAATATTCTTTTTCTAAAATTAAAGAAAGTTCATCTAATTTCATTCCTCCAATAGCAATATAACAACGATAAATTTCCTCATAATTAATATTGTTCTCGCTATTAATCAATTCCATATTTTTTAATTTGTAACTTGTTGGATTTTTAATGATATCTTTTAATATCTTTTTTGTTACTGGCATAATTTTTAAATAATCTTCCTTAAAAATTTCATTTAATTGAAAATGTTTTGAAATAATTAATTTACAAATTGTTTTAAGATTATTTGATATATTAATTGAATTCAACTCTAAATTAAAAAAAGATTGTCCACAACATGAACTTAATTTATTATATACATTTCCGTGAGCTATATTATTTCTATTTTTAACAAAATCACTAATCAATAAATTCAATTGATTAGAGCATATCCCAAATTCATTTAGCATAAATAAAATTTTATTTTTCACTGTCTTTTCTTTTTCTAATAAAATTGATTTTATTAATTTTAAATTTTCCTGCTTTTTATTTTTTTTCTCTTCACTAGTCAAGTAGAAAGCTTTGACATAAAAATTATCTATACTCTCTTCAATATTTAATTCTAAATAATTTGAAAATTGTTTTCCATATTTTTCCGCTAAAAATTCAATTATATTAAAATAAATTAATATAGCTTCATCATTATATAAATCAGAAGCTCTATGAGTACTTTCACACTCCATAAATAAACCTTTTCTAAATCTGTCTAATACAGTTAAAATAGATTTGTCATTATTAGCTAAAAGTTTTATTAATTTATCTAAATCACTTGAATAATCTATATCATTTACAATCATTTTATTATAACTTATTATTTCTCTTTCTTCTCCTACTTCTAAAACTTCTCTAGATAATTTTTTCACATCAAAAAAAGACAAAGGATAATCAAGAATAAAAGAACAAATTCCTAATAGAGAAATACTCTCGGATCTATTTTCTTGAAAAAAACTATCATTTAATTCTGAATACTGTGTAATTTTTATTTTCTTATTTCCAAAATTTCTTATTAAGAATTCTTTAAATGAAAATTCTATATCCATTGCTATTTCACAATCTAATTCAAAAATTTTAATAATTTTATTTATAGCCATTTTTCTTCTCCTAATTTTAAAATTTATCTGCTTACAATTTTATTTAGAGTCAAATATTAAAAATTTATACCTTTAAAAAGCAAATTAAATAAATAAAACCAGAAGGGATTTCTCTCTTCTGGTTTTTTATTATTGCTACTATTCCCACTCAATGGTAGCTGGTGGTTTAGATGATATGTCATAAGTTAATCTATTGATTCCTTTTACCTCATTTATAATTCTATTAGAAACTAATTCTAAGAAATCAAATGGAAGTTTTGACCAAGTAGCAGTCATAAAGTCAATAGTGTTTGCAGATCTAAGAACTGCAGTATATTCATAAGTTCTAACGTCTCCCATAACTCCAACAGATTTTACAGGTAAAAGAACTACAAATGCTTGACTTACTTTTGTATATAAATCAGCTTTTCTTAATTCTTCAATAAATATAGCGTCAGCTTCTCTTAATATATCAGCTTTCTCTTTATCCACATCTCCTAAAATTCTGATTCCAAGTCCTGGACCTGGGAATGGATGTCTGTCAACCATATGATCTGGTATTCCAAGTTCTCTTCCAACTTTTCTAACCTCATCTTTAAATAATTCTCTTAGTGGTTCAAGAAGAGTAAAGTGCATATCTTCAGGAAGTCCTCCAACATTATGATGAGATTTAATTGTCATAGAAGGTCCTTTTACAGATTGTGATTCAATAACATCAGGATATATAGTTCCTTGTGCTAGGAAATCAACATCTTCTAATTTAGAAGCTTCTTCATTGAACACTTCAATAAATTCATTTCCAATTATTTTTCTTTTCTTTTCAGGATCAGAAACCCCTGCTAATTTTGTTAAGAATCTTTCTTCAGCGTCAACACATTTAATATTCATATGGAAATTTTCAGCATATACTTCCATAACAGTTTTTCCTTCATTTTTTCTTAAAAGCCCAGTATCAACAAAGATACAAATTAATTGATCTCCAATTGCTTTATGAATTAAAGTCGCAGCTACAGAGGAATCTACCCCTCCTGAAAGTCCAAGTAAAACTTTCTTATCTCCAACCTTTTCCTTAATGTTTTTTACAGTTTCATCTATATAGTTTGTCATGCTCCAGTTTTCTTCACATTTTGCAATGTTAAAAACAAAGTTTTTATAGATTTCTTTTCCATATTCAGTGTGAGTTACTTCTGGATGAAATTGAACTCCATAGATGTTTTTTTCTTCATTGCAACAAGTTGCAATACAAGAATCAGTATGAGCTATTTGTTTAAAACCAGGTGCCAATTGAACAACATGGTCTTGATGACTCATCCATACTTGTGAATCATTTGGAATACCTTCAAATAAAGGACTTTCAATATCATCTATTAAAAGATGAGCTTTTCCAAATTCTTGTTTAGCAGCAGCTTCTACTTTTCCCCCTAAAAGGTAATTAGTAAGTTGCATACCATAACAAACAGTAAGCATAGGAATTCCTAAATTGTATATTTCCTTATCAATCATAAAAGCATCTTCTAAATAAACAGAAGCTGGTCCACCTGATAAAATAATTCCCTTAGGCTCTCTTTCCTTAATTTTTTCAATTGGTTCAAAATAGGGAACGATTTCTGCGTAAACCCCCATCTCTCTTATTCTTCTAGCAATTAATTGGTTATATTGAGAACCAAAATCTAGAATAAGAATACTATTTTTTTTCATAATCCCTCCGTGTCGTAAATAAATTTATAAAAGTTTAGTTAAATAGCTTTAGAATGGAAATTCATCATCATCAACTGGTGCCGATGGTGCACTTGATGGTGTTGGCTTTTCATAATTTTTTTGTTCAGGTGCATGTTGTGCTCCTGCTCCTGATTTTGGTTCTAAAAATTCTATATTGGAAACTACAACATCATAAGATGTTCTTTTTTCTCCGTTCACTTCATATCTATTCATTTGTAAAGCACCTTGAACTCCTACTTTTTTACCTTTTCTCAAATATTCTCCAATAAGTTCAGCAGTTTTTCCAAATGCTACACAATTTATAAAATCAGCTTCACCCTTTTGAAATGTTCTATCAACAGCTATAGAAAATCTTGAGTAAGCCTTTCCGCTTTGACCATATTTTAGTTCTGGGTCTCTTGTTAATCTTCCAGTTAAAACAATTAAATTCATATAAAAACCTCCCAAGTTTATAATTTTATTTATAATATTTGCTCACTCAATTATAGCAAAAAATACATATAAAAACAAGAAATATACTCAAAGTATAATTTAAATAGCATTCAATTATAATGCTATATATGGTATAATTAGGAGCAAATTATAATTTGGAGGCCTAAATGATGAAGAAAATAGTATTATTAGATACAAGTGCAATAATGTATAGAGCATTTTATGCAAACATGAATTTTAGAACAAAAAATGAACCTACAGGTGCAGTATATGGATTTACCAATACTTTACTTAGTGTTATTAGACAATTTTCTCCAGATTTTATAGGTGCTGCTAAAGATGTAAAAAGAGCAACTTTAAAAAGAAGTGAAATATATAAAGATTATAAAAAAGATAGACAAGCTATGCCAGAAGATTTACTTACTCAACTTCCTAGAATTGATGAAGTACTAGATTCCTTTGGTATAGAAAAATATAAAATAAATGGATATGAAGCTGATGATGTTCTTGGAACTATTAGTAAGAAATTCTCCCGTGAAGGTTATGAAGTTTTTATAATTACAGGGGATAAGGATTTAGCTCAATTAGTTGATGAAAATATAAATATTTGTCTTATGGGTAAAGGTGAAAATGGTGGATTTAAAATAATTTCAAATAACGAGGATGTTATAGAACATCTTGGAGTTCCAGCAAATAAAATACCTGACCTATTTGGACTTATTGGGGATAAAAGTGATGGGATCCCTGGTGTTAGAAAAGTTGGACCTAAAAAAGCAATTCCCATGCTAACAAAATATAAAGATCTAGAGGGTATCTATGAAAATGTAGACCATTTAAAGGAGCTTCCTGGAATAGGACCTGGACTTATTAAAAATATAATAGAGGATAAAGAACTTGCATTTTTAAGTAGAAAGCTTGCTGTTATTAAAAAAAATATTGAAATTGATATTAAAATTGAAGATTTAGCATTTCATATAAATAGTGAAAAATTATTAGCTCTCTTTAAGGAACTTGGATTTAGAGCTCTTATTAAAAGAATGAAATTAGATGAAGTTGTTGAAAAAATAAAAGAAGCTGAAACTAAGGAACCTGAAAAGGCTGCTGAAGTTAAAAATGATGAAGTTACCTCTATTCCTAAAAAATCCTTTGAAGAAAATTCTTCTCAAATGGGACTTCTTTTTGGAAATAATGAAGTTAAGGAAAAAGTTATAGAGACTACTACTATTATAGTTTCCACAACAGATACCCTTAATAATATGATAGATGACTTAAAAGGGGAAGAGAGAATTTATTTCTATCAAGAGGGACCTGGTATATCATTTATTTCAAGAAAAACAAACTACTACATTCCACTTTTCCACAATTTAAAGTTAGGGGATACTCATACAAACTTAGATAAAAAACATTTGGAAAAAATATTTAACTTAGATAAGAAATTTGTAACCTATGATTTTAAAAATATTTTGAAAAATATATATAAATTACCTGTTGAAAAAATGGATCTTGATGAAATGCTTGCATACCACTTAATAACTTCTCAAACTAGAGTTGGTATTGAAGCTATTGCAATGAGAGAAGGTATTGAGGGAATCTATAAATATAGCGAAGTTTTTAAAAAGGAACTTCCTGAAAATATTTCAATGGAAGATTTCTCAGATTATTTAATCAAAAGAGTTAAGCTTATTAAGGAAGTATATAAGGATTTAATAGAAGATCTAAAGGATAAAAATCTCCTTGAGGTTTTACATGATATTGAAATGCCTTTAATTGAAGTTTTAAATAATATGGAAGAAAATGGAATACTAATAAACAAAGATTATTTTTCAAAAATGGGAAAAGAAGTTGGAGAGATATTAGATAGAGCTGAACAAAAAGTTTATGAAATTGCTGGGGAAGAATTTAACTTAAACTCTCCAAAACAATTGGCTGAAGTTTTATTTTTCAAATTGAATATTGATCCTGTTAAAAAAACTAAAACTGGATATTCAACTAACAGTGAAGTTTTAGAGGTACTTCATAACAGAGGAGAAGAAATTGCTAAATATATATTAGATTATAGAAAATTTTCTAAATTAAAATCAACTTATATAGACGCTCTTCCTAAGACAGCTGATAAAAATAATATTATCCACACTACATTTAATCAAACAGGAACAGCTACAGGAAGACTATCTTCATCTGATCCTAATTTACAAAATATACCTGTTAAAACAGAAGAGGGAATTGAAATAAGAGAAGGATTTATTACTAAACCAGGATATAAACTTCTTGGAATAGATTATTCACAAATAGAATTGAGAGTTCTAGCTGAAATATCAAAGGATGAAAGCTTGATAAAAGCCTACAAGGAAGATCAAGATTTACATAGTTTAACAGCTAAAAGAATATTTGACTTAAATGAAGATGAAGAGGTTACATCTAAACAAAGATCAATGGCTAAAATAGTAAATTTTAGTATTATATATGGTAAAACTCCATTTGGTCTTTCAAATGAATTAAAAATAACTAGAGCAGAAGCTGCTTCATATATTGATAGATATTTTAAAGAATACCCAAAAGTAAAGGAACTAGAGGAAAGCATCATAGAAAATGCAACTAAAACTGGTTATTCAGAAACATATTTTAAAAGAAGAAGAGACATAGATGGAATAAATTCTAAAAATAAAAACCTTAGAAACCAAGCAGATAGAATGGCAGTAAACACAGTTATTCAAGGTACTGCTGCTGAAATTATTAAAAAGGTAATGATTGAAGTATATGATGAAATAAAAGATAAAGAAGATATCCAAATGCTATTACAAGTGCATGATGAACTTATTTTCCAAGTAAAGGAAGACAAGGTAGAAGACTATAAAAAAATTATAGAAAAAATTATGGAAAATACTGTACATTTTGAAAATGTAAGGTTAAAAGTTAATGGTGCAATTGGTGAAAATTGGGCAGAAACTAAATAGTTTCAGAAAGGAGAAATATACATGTCCTATACCTACAAAGTAAAAAATGAAATTATAAAAAAATCAAGTTATACAACTAAAGAAAAAGTAGCAGAATTACGTGGAATTTTAGAGGTAAAAAATGCTATACTTGAAGATAGAATAGAGTTAAAATTAGAAAGTATTGAACTTGCCAATAGAGTATATAGAATATTAAAGGAAGTTACAACTTTAAACATAAGAGTTAAATATCTTGTAAGTAAACATTTTGGAGAACATAAGGTATATGTTATTATAATTGAAAATCAACATGGATTTAAAGATCTTTTAAGAATACTAGCAACTTGCAAAGAGGATCAGCTTCTAAAGGATGAGGAAAAAAGAGTTGGATTCATAAGAGGATTGTTTCTTATGAGTGGATATATTAAATCACCTGAAAAGGAATATGCCTTGGATTTTTTCATTGATAACATTGAAATTGGAGAAGAATTATTTAGAATATTTGAAAATTTACATAAAAAAGTTTTTATTACTGATAAAAGAAAAAAGAAACTTGTATATTTTAGAAATTCAGAAGATATATTAGATGTACTTGTTATGCTAGGTGCCATTAAAGAATTTTATAAATATGAAGAAACTACCATGATGAAAGATCTAAAAAATAAAACAATTAGAGAAATGAATTGGGAAGTGGCAAATGAAACAAAATCCTTAAACACTGGCTTGAAACAAACTAGAATGATTAACTATATTGGGAAAAAAATAGGACTTAATGAGTTAACTCCTGTATTAGAGGAAATAGCTTTTCTAAGACTTAAAAATCCTGAAAGTTCTCTTCAAGAATTAGCTGAGATGATAGGAATATCAAAATCAGGTATAAGAAATAGATTTAGACGTATTGAAGCTATTTATAAGGAACTACTAAAAGAAAATTAAAAGGAGTAAAATTTTCACATGAAAGTAATTAAAGATATATTAAAATGCGATGAAAAATTAAATAATAGTTATGTTGCACTAGGTACTTTTGATGGAATTCATAGGGGACATAGAAAACTTATACAAGGAGCTGTTGATAAGGCTAAGGAAAACAATGGTATTTCTGTTGTTTACACTTTTTTAAATCATCCTTTAGAAGTAATTTTTCCAGATAAAAAACCTAAAATGATCAATACTACAAAGGAAAAATTATTTATTTTAGAAGAACTTGGAGTTGACTATGTTGTTTTACAAACCTTTGATAATGACTTTGCAAATATTACAAAGGAAGATTTCATAGACAAAATCCTAGTTGAAAAATTAGGAGCTAGGGAAATTTTTATTGGTTTCAATTATACCTTTGGTCAAAAGGGAAGTGGAAATACAGAATTCCTAAAGGAATATACACATAAAATGGATATTAAGATAAATGTTATACCACCAATTGAATGTAGAGGGAAAATCCTTAGTTCAACTGTTATAAGAAAACTTATATTAGATGGTAAAATGGCAAAGGCTAATTTATTTTTAGGTAGACCACTTTTAATTTCTGGAATTGTTGAGCACGGTAAGAAACTTGGTAGAATGCTTGGATTTCCAACTGCTAACCTTAAAATAATGAATAAAATTTATCCTCCCTTTGGAATATATGGTGGAACTGTTAAAATTGAAGGGGAAGACATTATTCATACAGCTGTAATTAATATAGGGGAAAATCCAACTTTAAAGCCAGGAGAATTAAGTGTTGAGGTTCATATTCTAGATTTTCAAGGGGATTTATATGGAAAAAGAATTTATGTTAACTTGGAAAAACACTTACGTGATGAGAAGAAATTCGACTCTATTGAAGAATTAGTAAAAGGAATTGGAAATGACGTTAAAAGATGGAGAAAATTTAAAAGAAAATAAAAATGAAATTGTTTTTAAACTTGACAATTTTGAAGGTCCCTTGGAACTTTTGATTTATTTAATTGATAAGAAAAAAGTTAAAATATCTGAGGTTAAAATTTCACAAATAATTGATGAATATTTGGAAATTATGGAGGACCTTAAAAATCAATCTTTAAATGTTAAGGTTGAATTTTTAATTATGGCCACTGAACTTTTGGAAATAAAAGCCAAATCAATACTTAGCATTGATAAGGAAAAAAATTCTGAAAAGGAACTTAAAAGAAAATTAGAAGAATATCAGTTATTTAAAAAAGTTACTGCTGAAGTAAGAAAATTTGAAAACGAATTTAATATTTCCTACTCAAAAAAAGATGGTAAAGAAATTAAAAAAATCCAAGCAAAGGAATATGATTTAAATAAACTTACCCTTGAAGATGTATGCAAAAGCTATACAAAATTTATTAATAGACAAGAAAATGAATTCATTGAAATAAAATATGAAAAAACATATTCCATAGAGGAAGAAAAGGAAAAAATTCTTCTATGTGTGTATGAAAAAGAAAAATCTTTAGATGAAATATTTGAAATTTCAGAAAATAGGATGCATCTAGTTTATATTTTCCTAGCCTTGCTTGACTTTTATAAAGATGGAAAAATTGATATAATTTCAACAAGTGAAACTATATTCATAAAAATAATTTCAACAAGATAATTCTGGAGGATATATGTTTAAAAGTGGATTTTTTATGATGATAATAACTTTAGTTAGTAGGGTATTGGGACTAGCTAGAAGTGTAGTTATAGCATATTATTTTGGAGCATCTGCTAGTACAGATGCTTTTTTTAGTGCCTTTAAAATAAGCAATTTTTTTAGGCAACTACTTGGGGAAGGGGCACTTGGAACATCATTTATTCCCCTTTACAACGAAAAGGTTAAGTTACAAGGGGAAGAAGAGGGAAGAAATTTTATTTTTTCCATTATGAATATTGTTTTAATTTTCTCTGTTTTAGTTGCTGTTTTTACCGCTGTATTTTCTAAGGAAATAATAAGTGTTATTGTTGGTGGTTTCTCCTATGAAACTCAAATGATGGCTTCTTATTTACTTAAAATTATGTCATCTTATTTTATATTTATAGCTCTTGCTGGTATGATAGGTGCTATTTTAAACAATTTTAAATGCTTTGCCCTACCTGCATCAACATCTATATTTTTTAACATAGCAATTTTAGGTTCTGCTATTTTATTTGGAAGACAATATGGTGTTAAAGCTATGGCCTATGGGATTTTATTAGGTGGAGCAATGCAGTTATTACTTGTGGTTCCAACCTTTTTAAAGAAAGTTAAGGGATATAAATTTAAAATAATATTTAAGGATGAATACTTAAAAAAATTAATGTTTTTAATAGTTCCAATGCTAATTGGAATATTTGCAAGACAGATAAATACAATGGTGGACCAATTCTTTGCATCATATTTACAAGCTGGGGGAGTTTCTGCCTTGGAAAATGCAACTAGACTATATTCTTTACCTATTGGAGTTTTTGGAGTATCTGTTTCAACTGTTATTTATCCAACTCTTTCAAAAAAAATAGTTGATAAGGATTTTAAAGCTGTTGAAAATAATATTATAAAGGGGTTAAATATATTACTGTTCTTTGTTATCCCTTCCATGGGAGTATTTTGTTTTTACTCACAAGAAGTTGTTTCTCTTTTATTTGGTTATGGTAAATTTGATGCAAATGCTGTTAGCATAACTGGTAGTGCCTTACTTTTCTATTCTATAGGTCTTTATTTTTACACAGCTATACACTTACTTACTAGAGCCTTTTACGGAATGAAAAACAGTAAAGACCCTGTTAAATTTTCTGTTATTTCAATAATTATAAATATTCTTTTAAACGCTCTTTTAATAGGACCTTTAAAGTATAAGGGCCTTGCACTTTCAACATCAATTGCTGCTATTTGTAATTTTTCTTTATTGTTTTACACATTTAGAAAAAAATATATTAATTTAAATTTAAAGTCAATAATACAGTTTAAAATAAAAGTTTTAATAAGTACTGGATTAAGTATTTTAGGAAGTTTCTATATAGATAACATCATTATCAAGCTAATTGTGTTCTCAATGATTTATTTATCTTTATGGGCCTATCCTATATATAAAAAAAGATTAGAGGTATTTTAATGGGAAAAAATAATTTTAAAGTTTATACACCTTCTAAATATGCTGAAATTATAACAACTTTAGCTCTTAAATATTACTTTCAAGATGTATATTCAAAGAAACAACTAGATAAACTAAGAATCATAGATTTATCCTGTGGTACAGGAAATCTTCTCTGTTTAACTCTTGAGAAATTGATAAAGATATCCTTTAAAATTAATGGGGAATATTCGTATAATCCTTCGTGGATACAAGGTTATGATTTGGATAAAAATGCTGGTGAAAAATTTCAAAGAAATGTTTTTGAAATTTTAAAAAAGTATAACTTAAATGGAGAAATATTATTTGAAAATAAGGATGGAATCCTAAGTGATATTAATGAAAAATATGATATTGTTTTAGGTAATCCTCCATACATTGGAGAAAAAAATAATAAAGAACTGTTTAGTAAAATTAAAGAAACTGATTTTGGAAAATTATATTATGAATCTAAAATGGATTATTTTTACTTTTTCATAGAAAAAGCAATAGAAATATTAAAGCCAGATGGGATACTTTCATATATAACCACCAATTACTGGTTAAAGGCAGACAGTGGTAAAACCCTTAGATATTTTTTAAGAAGGAATGGAAAATTTCTTGAAATTAACAATTTTAATATGTCTGTTTTTGAAGAGGCACCAGGACAACATAATGTTATCTTTCTTTGGAAAAAAACAAATGACAACCTTATTTCTAATAGTAAAGATTTTAAAGTAAATGTAACTTTGGAAAATATTAATTTTATAATGAGAGAAGAAGATCTATATAGTAGTGAAGAAAAAATTCTTTTAATAAAGGAAAATGATCTTAAGTTTAATAAAAGAATTGAAGATAAATCAAACTATAAACTAAATGAACTTTTCCATGTGAATCAAGGGATAATTTCTGGCTGTGACAAGGCTTTTGTATTAAAAGAATATGATAAAAAATTTAAAGAATATTTAAAACCAATGTATAAAAATAAGGATATATTAAAATATTCTTACACTAAAGAAAATAAATTTTGGATTCTCTACATTGATAAAAATGTAAAAATTAATAGTTATCTTAGAAATCATCTTCTAGAATATAGAGAAAAATTAGAAAATAGACGGGAAGTTAAAAGTGGAAGAATAAGTTGGTATGAACTTCAATGGTCTAGAAAAGAAAATATTTTCTTAGAGGAAAAAATAATAGTGAGACAAAGATGCAAAACTAATTTATTTGCCTATTCAAATGAACCCTTCTATGGAAGTGCTGATATTTATTATTTAACTCCTAAAGAAACAGGATTTAATATTTTTTATATCCTAGGATTTTTAAATTCAGATGTTTTTTATAGATGGTACAAATTAAATGGTAAATCCAAGGGATATAACTTGGAATTTTACTCTACCCCTTTAAAGGAAATACCTATCTATTACCCTGATAACACTTCAGAAATACAATATATTGAAAATTTAGTAAGAGATCAAATAAAAATCTATTGTGAAAGTAGACAAGATAAAATAAATTCATATTTTAAAAATATTTTTAAACAAGTTAAATAATTCTATCTCTTTTTAAAGTTAATATTTAGGGATTAATTTTATAAAAAAATTTTAAACTAAATCTCCCTTATAAAAGTCATAATGTTATAGGGAATTTTTTATTTATTAAAACTAGGAGGAGGAAATTAATGGAAGAAAAAATGTTTTGTTGGCAATGTCAAGAGACTGCAAGAAATACTGGGTGTACTATCAAAGGGGTCTGCGGTAAAAATGACACAGTTGCTAGAATTCAAGATTTATTAATTTATGCAACTAAAGGACTTTCAGAGGTAACAACTAGATTAAGAAATCAAGGGGAAAAAATCACCAAGGAAACAAATCGTTTAATTACATTGAATCTTTTTATAACAATCAC
Source organism: Fusobacterium sp. IOR10 (assembly GCF_010367435.1). Taxonomy (NCBI): domain Bacteria; kingdom Fusobacteriati; phylum Fusobacteriota; class Fusobacteriia; order Fusobacteriales; family Fusobacteriaceae; genus Fusobacterium; species Fusobacterium sp. IOR10. The sequence continues at coordinate 5,651 of NZ_WJWY01000002.1, read as the reverse complement.
AAATGCTAATTTTGATGGAGAAGCTATAAAAGATAGAATTGAAAAAACATGTGCTTTAAGAGATGAATTAATCAAAAAACTTAAAGATAAAACAGGTTTATCAAAGGCTGCTTTATTCCAAGATAAAAGAGAAAATTTTGAAATTTTCCATGAAGGTGTTGGAGTACTAGCAACTAAAGATGAAGATATTAGAAGTCTTAGAGAATTAGTTATTTACGGAATAAAAGGAATCTCTGCATATGCTAAACATGCTGATGTTTTAAAAAATAATAATGAAGAAATTGATATATTTATCCAAAGAGCTTTAGCTAAAACTTTAGATGATAGTTTAACAGTTGATCAGTTAGTTAATTTAACTTTAGAAACAGGAAAATATGGTGTTGAAGCAATGGCCTTACTTGATAAAGCTAACACTGAAACATATGGAAACCCTGTAATAACTACAGTTGATTTAGGAGTTAGAAATAATCCTGGAATACTTGTGTCTGGTCATGATTTAAGAGATTTAGAAATGTTATTTGAACAAACAAAGGGAACTGGTATAGACATTTATACTCATAGTGAAATGTTACCAGCTCATTATTATCCTAAATTCCAAAAATATGATAATTTTGCAGGAAACTATGGAAATGCTTGGTGGAAACAAAAAGAAGAATTTGAATCTTTCAATGGTCCAATTCTTATGACAACAAACTGTATTGTACCACCTAAGGATTCTTATAAAGATAAAATATTTACAACAGGTTCAGCTGGATACCCAGGATGTAAGCATATACCTGGAGAAGTTGGAGAAATTAAAGATTTTTCTGAAATTATAGAAATGGCAAAACATTGTAAAGCACCAAAAGAAATAGAAACAGGAACAATAGTTGGAGGATTTGCTCATAATCAAGTTATAGCTTTAGCTGATAAAGTTGTTGCAGCTGTTAAATCAGGAGCTATTAAAAAGTTTGTAGTTATGGCAGGTTGTGACGGAAGACAAAAGGGTAGAGATTACTACAGTGAATTTGCAAAGGCTCTTCCTAAAGACACTATTATCTTAACTGCTGGTTGTGCTAAATATAGATATAATAAATTAGATTTAGGAGATATAGGTGGAATTCCTAGAGTCTTAGATGCTGGGCAATGTAACGATTCTTATTCCCTTGCAGTAATAGCTCTAAAATTAAAAGAAGTATTTGGACTTGAAGACATTAATGAACTTCCTATTATATATAATATTGCTTGGTATGAACAAAAAGCTGTTATAGTATTACTTGCTCTATTATACTTAGGAGTTAAAAATATTCATTTAGGACCAACATTACCTGCTTTCCTATCACCAAATGTAGCTAAAGTATTAGTTGATACTTTTGGAATAGCTGGAATTGGAACTGTTGAAGATGATATTAAATTATTTTTTGAATAAACAAAACTAGTTTACTATAGGTTGATATTTTTTACACTTTTAAAGTTTAGGAGGATGTGTATGCATATAATTGACGAAGAAGGTTGTATTGGATGTGGAGCTTGTTCTGAAGTTTGTCCTGTGGATGCTATAGCAGCTACAGAAGAAGGTAAATATAGAATTAGCGATACTTGTATTAACTGTGGAGCTTGTGTTGAAGTTTGCCCTGTGGGAGTTATATCTTCAGGAGAATAAAATATTTAAAATCTCAAAAGGGGGCTGTTTTTTAACAGCCCCCTTTAATTTTTATTTTTAATTTTTAGTATCAGTTTCTATATTTAATCCTTTAACTAAAACAGATGGACAACCTATTCCAGAGGAATCAAATTTTAAATCATTTCCTATTTTAATTATATCCTCTAATAAATTATAGAAGTTCCCAGCTATTGTAATTTGATTCAAAGCTTTGCTTAATTTTCCATCTTTAATGTAGAACCCTTCCCCTGCCAATGAAAAATCTCCAGATATTGAATTTAATCCTGAATGTAATCCTGCAAAACTAGTTACAAAAACTCCCTCACCTAATTCTTCAAACAATTTTTCAAGAGAAGCATCACCATTTTTCAAATATAAATTATAGCATGAAGTTCCTATAGTACCTTTGAAACCACTTTTACTTGCATTTCCTGTTGATTTTACTCCATCTTTTTTTGCAGTTTTCAAATTATATAAATAAGTTTTTAGTACTCCATTTTTTATAATTTCTTTATACTCTGTGGGAACACCTTCAGCATCAAAGGAAGAGTTAGAATAGCCATCCTTTAAAAATGGATCATCTATTAAAGTTACATTTTCATTTGCAATGGTATCATTTAGTTTCCCCTTTAATTTAGATACTCCCTTTTGAACTGATTCAGCATAAAAATTTCCAAGCATACTTCCTATTAAAGATGCTAAGGTTGTATTTTCTATAACACATAGTTTATTATTTAAAGATACATTAACAACATCTAGTTTAGAAAGAGCTTTTTTAACAACTTTATCCCCTAACTTCTTATAATCAAAATCAGAAAATCTTTTTCCAATTTTAAAATCATAATCTGTTTTAATTTTAGAACCATCTGAAACTGAAACTGAAATAACTGTATAGGCGAAATTTCCAATATCCCTTAAATCTATTCCCTTGGAATTTTTTATTATTCTTTCTCCCTTTCCAATTACAAAGGCACAATTATTTACATTTTTTATTCTCTTATCTAAGGATTTTACATAATCTTCCATTTTAAATAGAAATTCTTTAATTTCTTCTATTTTAATATTATCTAAATCCTCACTATAAGTTTCTGTTTCCCTATAGTCACATTTTTCACCAAATATAATTTGTTCATCTGTATTTTCTATTATAGATGCATTCTCTTTAGCTTCATTAATTAAAAAGTTTACATCCTCTTCATCAAAACTTTCACTGTAAGAATAACCCATTTTCCCATGAAATTTTCCCCTAAAGGAAATTCCTTGATTTGTATTGTCTGAAAAAGAATCCACCTTGCCATTGAAAATTTTTAATGAGGTATTTTCCCCTGATATATAATAAACTTCAAATTCTTCTATTTTAAGTTCTTTAGCTCTCTGAAAAAGCTTTTCTATAAATATATTTTTATTCATTTTCCCTCCTAATTATAGTATATATTAATTATAACATGTATTTAAAAAAAAATTATAGCATTTTTTCACCAATTTTTTTTGATTTAATATAATTTTAACTCTTATTTGACTTTGTTAACTCTAAATTAATATTAAAAATATAATGATGATTATATTTTGCTCTAAAATCATCATTATTCAATATATAATTATAAAAAATTATTAAACTTATACAATTATACTATTTTTAACTTGTTTATTTATAAGGATTAAAATCAACTCAACTAAAATATTCAATATATATATACCTAAAAGAGTTTATTTTACTCTTTATAAAGACTAATTTTTCATCTGTTAAGTAATATTTAAATTTTTATGTTTGTATTTTACAAATTTCATAGTATAATAATATATATAAGAATAATTTTATTAATTTATTTAATTTAGGAGGAAATAATGTTTGAAAATAATCTTTTTAGCGGTAATAAACAAGTTATCATACAGAGTTCTGTAGGTTCTGTTTTTTCTTCTACAGCTGAAAAAGAATTAAAAGCAGCTATAAAAAAGGGAAACAACGCCATTGCAATTTCAGGAAGAGTTGTTAATCCTGGTGTTTATGAAATATCTGAAGGGTTATCTCTAAAGGATGTAATTGAGTTAGCTGGTGGTATAACTGGAAAGAAAAAATTTAAAGCAGCTCAATTTGGGCTACCATTTGGAGGATTTATAACTGAGGAATTTTTAAACACTCCAATAGACTATAAATTATTTAGTAAAAATAACAATAGAAGCATCATTATTTTATCAGAAGAGGATTGTATTATTTCTTTTTCAAAATTCTACATTGAATTTTTACTTGGAAAAATGCAACAAAGGGGATATTTAGGATATTCTAGAGTTCAATATGAAATAGAAAGAACTTGGAGAGTACTTGAAAGAATCTCAATGGGAAAAGCAAATATGAGAGATGTTTTTCTTTTAAGACAATTGTCTGAAGCTATAAAAGAAGCTTTAAATCAAGAAAATAATCTAGTGCTTGAATCAATTGATAAATTTTATGATGAATATAAATGTCATATAGAAAATGGAAACTGTCCTGCTGGACAATGTATTCAACTTTTGAAGTTCAAAATTACAGATAGATGTATAGGTTGTACTGCCTGTACTAGAGTTTGTCCTGTTAATTGTATTTCTGGAGAATTAAAAAAGAGACATAAAATAGATAATGACAAATGTACCCACTGTGGTCAATGTGTTGTTGCTTGTCCTGTTGGAGCAATCTTTGAAGGGGATCATACAATACAATTACTTAGACATATTGCAACTCCTAATAAAGTAGTTGTTGCACAAATAGCCCCAGCTGTGAGAGTTGCCATTGGTGAAGCTTTTGGTTACGAAGCTGGAGAAAACTTAGAAAAAAAATTAGTTGCTGCACTTAAAAAAATAGGTGTTGACTATGTTTTTGATACAAGTTGGGCAGCTGACCTTACAATAATGGAGGAAGCTACTGAATTTCAAAAAAGGCTAAAAAGATTTTATAATGGAGATGAGGTAAAACTTCCAATTCTAACTTCTTGTTGTCCTGCATGGATAAAATTCTTTGAACAAAGTTATCCTGATATGTTAGATGTTCCTTCATCTGTTAAATCACCTATGGAAATTTTTTCAACTGTAACAAAGGATTTATGGGCAAAGAATTTAGGATTAACTAGAGAACAAGTTTCTGTAGTTGCTATTATGCCTTGTTTAGCTAAAAAATATGAGGCTTCAAGACCTGAGTTTTCAAGGGGAGATAACTATGATACAGATTTTGTTATTACCACTAGAGAGTTAATTAAAATATTCAAACAATCAGATATAGATTTAAGAGATATGGAAGATGAAGAATTTGATGCTCCTTTAGGAGAATATTCTGGAGCTGGTATTATATTTGGAAGAACTGGTGGAGTTATTGAAGCAACAACAAGAACCACAGTTGAAATGATCACTGGGGAAAGATTAGAAGATATAGAATTCCATGAACTTAGAGGATGGGAAGGATTTAGAACTGCTGAAATTAAACTTGGAGATGTTGAACTTAGAGTAGGAATTGCCCACGGATTGGAAGAAGCTGCAAAAATGCTAGATAAAATAAGAGCTGGAGAAGAATTTTTCCATGCTATTGAAATTATGGCATGTAAAGGTGGATGCGTCGGTGGAGGTGGACAACCTAAAGCTAGAAATAAAATGGAAGTTCTTAAGAAAAGAGCTGGGGGATTAAATAAAATAGATAAAAACAAAGTAATTAGAAGATCCCATGAAAATGAATCAGTTAAAGCTATTTACAGGGATTATTTAGATTATCCAATGAGTAGAAAAGCTCATGAATTATTACATACTAAATATTTCCCAAAATTAAAATACTAAAAAGCCTACAAACTCACTTTAAAACCGTTATATTTATATAGCGGTTTTTTTTATATGATTAATACAGCTAATATGATATAATTTTTCTGGTTCTTTGTCAACTGGTGTTGGTGGAGAAAAATAAAAAAATAAATAATGTTTTTGTTCCTTCAGCTTTATGCTGAAGGAATTTTTATTTTTGTTAAATTGCTATAAATTAAAATTCTATTTCTTA